>NZ_JBSEYI010000005.1:0-131336 GCF_053627715.1 Aerococcus sp. 150760013-2 | reverse complement strand
TTAAAAAAGATGACCCCGACAGCTTATCGGGATCATCTTTTGTGGGTAGCGTAACTCTCTTTTTTTATTTGTTCAGTTTAACGGTAGGGTTTCAATCAACCAACGCACATTTTTTTAGTTTTGTAATATTCTATTATAGATATCGATGTAGTCTTGATGAATATCATCCCATTGGAATTTTTTAGACTCTTTTAAGGCACTTGCGGAAATCTCTTGGTAGTATTTTTTGATATAGTCAACTGCCTCCTTAAAGGCATTTACATCAAAACGGTCTACAGAGACACCAACCTTTTTGTTAGGGAAGAAACCATCAAAACCTTCACCACTAGTATAAATGACTGGTAAGGCTTGGCTCATGGCTTCAACATAGACTAAGCCAAATGTTTCAGGTGAAGACAGCAGGGCAAAGATATCTGCCGTTCGGTAAAAAGCAATTAATTGATTTTTATCCATTGGCTCGTGGTAATTCACGTATTGTTTTTTAATTAATTCATCAAAAATACCCTGGTCCCAATTAGGACCGATAATATGTAATTCAGCTGGCGCTACATCCTGGTTATAGGTAGCAACATAATCTGCTAAAGTAAGTAAGTTTTTAGCCTTTTGAACTTTTGCGGTGGCAACAATTTTTAAAGGCTCATTTAAAGTCCCTTGGCGATTTTCAAAGGCATGTTCATGCCAGAATTGATCGATACCGTTTGGCAAGACCAAAGTTTTTGCTAGTAATTCTTTTTTGAGCTTTTTGGGAATATATTTTTCAAAGGTATTCTCAAAATTATTTTGTGAGATAAAGATAATTTGACTGGCATTTTTCAAAATATTTAAACCAATAGGTCTTAACCAAAATGCTTTTTTAAAGAAATCAGCTACTTCATTGCTTCGAACAGCTACGACATAGGGGGTGCCATATTCTTTATGAATTTGGTAGGCCATATATCCGTTGGTAAATAGGGAATGTGCATGAATTAAGTCGTATTCGCCAGTTTTATAGCGTTTTTTTAAATCTCGATAGATTTTATTTTGCTTATAGAAATAGAAAAATCGCTCGATTTGGTTGAAGACACGGACAGTTTGAGCATATGACGCTTTAGAAGCAATCCGTTCTTCTGGAAATTGATTTGAGATAGGGACGTATACATCAATATCATGTCCGTCAGCTACTTGACGATCAAATAGTTGCTGAAACAAGGGTGATGTTGAATAGTAAGAACAAGTATGTAAGATTTTCATGGGTAAAACTCCTCAATTTATGCTATATCTAGTATACCAAAAGGTTATTTAATTTTTTTTTAAATATTGGTCAAGTATAGGTATGATATAATTTATTTCAGAGTATTAATGACAAGTGTTACAATGAAAGTATATAAAAATTAAATATATGCATACGCAGGAGGATACTTGAATGAAAATTACTGTAGTGGGGGCAGGGTATGTAGGGTTGGCAAATGCCATCTTACTAGCACAAAACAATGAGGTAGTAGCGTTAGAAGTGAACCCAACAATTGTAGACATGTTAAATAATAAACAAGCACACATCGCGGATAAAGAAATTGAACAATTCTTAGCAACAAAACCTTTAAACTTACGAGCAACTTCTGATAAAGAGGATGCTTATAAAGATGCTGATTTTGTGATAGTCGCAACTCCAACTAACTATGATGAAACAACAAATTCATTTGATACATCAACAGTTGAAGGTGTAATTGACGATGTCTTATTACAAGATACTAAAGCGCCAATTATTATTAAATCTACAATTCCAGTTGGCTTTACCCAAGAAATGCGTCAAGCTAAAGGTACAGACCGTATTCTATTCTCACCAGAGTTCTTACGTGAAGGACAAGCCTTATACGATAACTTAAACCCTTCTCGTATTATTGTTGGTGACCACACTGATCAAGCAAAACAATTTGCTAACTTATTAGCTGAAGGTGCTGAAAAAGAAGATATCGATATCTTGTTTATGGAACCAACTGAAGCTGAAGCCGTAAAATTGTTTGCAAATACATACTTAGCGATGCGTGTAGCCTTCTTCAATGAGTTAGATACATATGCACAAATGAAAGGTTTAAATAGCCAATCTATTATTGATGGTATTTCATTAGACCCACGTATTGGTACACACTACAACAACCCTTCATTTGGGTATGGTGGATACTGCTTACCAAAAGATACGAAACAATTGCGTGCGAACTTTGAAGGTGTACCAAATAACATTATTTCAGCTATCGTTGAAGCAAATAAAACACGTAAGCACTTTATTGCGGATGCAGTTGCTGAAAGATCACCTGAAACAGTTGGTATTTTCCGTCTAACAATGAAATCATCATCTGACAACTTCCGTGAATCAGCTGTTCTAGACATCATGCGTCAGCTTGAAGCAAAGGGTCTAGAAGTCATTATCTATGAACCAACTTGGAAAGAAGGAACATACGATAATTATCAAGTAGTTGCTGACTTAGCTGACTTTAAAGATAAGGCGGACGTTATTATTACAAATAGAATGACTGATGAATTAGCTGATGTGCCGAACAAAGTATTTACACGGGACGTTTACCACAACAACTAATTTTTAAATGGATAGATTAAACAATGTATCTAGAGTTTTCTAGATACATTATTTTTTATCCGTTTATACTTTTTAAATGTATAGTATAATAGTTAAGATTCTGAAAATGAGCGTTAATAGAACTCAGAGAGGAGTATCAGATGCAAGAAGCGAAAAATAAAAAACAATTACGCATTTTACATGTGATGAGTGGCTTTGGTGGAGGCATCTCCTCGTTTATTCTAAATAAAGCCAAGCAAATGCCTAAGTATAATGTGACCTTTGATGTGGCCACCTATGATGAATGTAGCGAAGAATTTGAGCAAGCGATTCAAGCGACTGGCGGTCGGATTTTCCGTCTGGTTAATCCAAAAAAATATGGATTCAAAGCCTTTAAATCTTCTTTTTCAAAACCATTTGAACAGGAGGCCTATGATTTAGTTCACTGTCATATTGAAGGCTATCGTGCAATTCCCTATTACCGTATAGCAAAAAAATATGGCGTAATAAGATTTTATATTCATGCTCATAAGGTAGATGAATACAAGATTAAAAATAAGAAAGATCAATTCGTTTTTGGATTAAATCAAAAGCTAAATACTCATTTATCAACACATATTGTAGGGTGTGGGCGTTTAGCCATAAAATCAGTTTTCGGTGCCAACACAAATTTGGAAAATGCCATGGTTATTCCAAATTCAATTGATCTCAAAGAATATGTAAAGTCAAAAGAGAGCTATGATGAGCACAGAAAAGCTGGGCGCGAACGCTATAATCTAGCTGATGATACAGTAGCGATCGGTCATGTTGGTCGTTTAACCCCCGTGAAAAATCATGAAAAAACATTTGAAATTGCTAAAGCCGTAAAGAAAGGTAATATCAATGCTAAGATACTTATAATTGGATCAGGGGATACGGAAGCTGATTTAAAAACTAAAGCTGAGGAATTAGGCATCCTAGACACAGTTATTTTTACTGGTAGAATAAATCCTATCTCTGAGTTCTATCCAGCATTAGACGTGGTATTGTTACCGTCATTCACTGAAGGATTACCAACGACTGTTGTAGAGGTACAAGGAGCTGGTGTGCCAACAGTTATGTCGAATACGATCACTACTGAAGTAGATTTAGCTTTAGGAATGGTCGCAACTTGTAAATTAGATGATAGTGGTCAAACGTGGCTTAATTCTTTACAACAGATGGCAAATACAACAATTCCACCATTAGAAAATCGATTAGACGCTTTAGAGAATAATCACTTTTCTAATGAAGCTTCAGCAAAACTTTATGTGGACTTCTTTGTAGGGAGAATTAATGACTTTCAACTTTAAAATTCATTATCGTGCTTTAAATAGTAAGGAGGCGCTTAAACCTTGCTAGTATATCTTATTATTTTGGTATCTAGTGTTTTCCTTGGATCCAATTTAATTGCAGTTACTTTACCAGTAGGTCAGATTTCAATTTATCGTATTTTCTCCCTATTAGTGATACCGATGGTCATCTTTTTCTTAGTTAAAGATAGAAAATCCTTTAAAATCCACCGTAATTCCTATGCTACCGGAATGGTAGCTGTTTATCTACTTTGGTGGGTGTGGGCCTTATGCTCGGTCCTTTGGGCGATGAGCCTAGGGTCTTGGCTTCAAGCGATGGTCTTATTGACTTTAGGGTTATCCAGTATCATTGGTATCTTTTTATGGACTAAAGATTATGTCCAATGGCGGACTTTAATCAAAGCAGTATGGGTCATGATGACCTTTTTAAGTATTTGGGGATTATTTGAAATCACTACAAATATTTATTTACTTGCCGATCTGGGTAAATTAGACAAATATTCGACCTTCGTGACGCAACCGTGGACGAGGATACCAATCACTTATCTTGCCAACCAAAATGACTATGCAACAATATTATTAGCGACATTACCAATTAACTTAATTCTCATGAATACAACGAAGAGTAGTTTGAAGAAATTATTAACGCTTTTATGTATGCTTTTATCAACGTTTTTAATTTTCCAATCTGGCTCACGGATGAGTTTACTAATGGCACTGGCCTTTTACGGTATATATGTCTTGTTAGGCGTTCGTTGGGATTTCACAAGAAAGCAAGTGTTAACTACCGGAAGTATTGTCTTAACACTAGCTATACTCGCTTTTACTTTCGTACCACCAATTAGAGGGATGGTTACTGACTTAATTTATATTTTACCTAGACCAGTAATTTCTGGAGATGTGGGTAGGATGAATATGTGGCGAAACGGATTAATGTACTTAGGTAAGACTTTCGGTCTTGGTGTAGGTGCTGGTAATATAGGAGTATGGATGGAGATATTTGGACCATTACCAACCAATAATATCTTTAATATTCACAATTGGTGGTTAGAAATACTTGTGGGCTATGGTGCCTTCATATTTATCGCCTATGTCTTAGGATACGCCTTAATGATATATCGTCTATTCAATTTGAAAAAATTTGTCAATAGAATGCACCAGAAGATTATGAATGCATTCATTTCATTTTTACTTGTTTTTATTGGTGCAAGTATTACAAGTGCTAATAATATGTTAATTGAATGGCATTGGGTATTCTTCGGATTAATTATTGCCTACATTGGTATTATGGAAGCACAAGTTTTTGGAAAGAAATAGAGGGTAGAATAAATGAGTTTATTAACAATAATTGCTGAACTATGGCGATTTTTCATCAATAACATCATCAAAATTATAATCGGCGCAATCATTGTCATGGGATTGACCTTAGGCGCTCGGATGCTTTTAACCAATTACATTGAAAACACTGCAATTGGTGAAGCTACTTCTGAAACCTCTGCGAATGCAGAATTAACACCAGAAGAAATCGAAGCATCATATAACTATTTAGCGACGGTATATGAACAAGAGCCAGCAGAATTCTCTTTTGTGGGCATCAATCGAGAAGGGTTAATTTTAGGTAATTCATTTATTTTAGATGAATTCTTATCTCGTCCAGATATTGTGGCTGAATTAGAAGAAATTTCTGGGGTCGATATTACCGCTACGCTAGAAGCACAAGAAAATGTTGGGCTGGAAAAATCACGCGATTTTCGTGGTGGTTTAGCAGCCGTTCGAAATACTTCTACGGATGAAATCACTATGCGTGTTTTAGTTGGTCAAACTGCAGAAGAAAACTTAGCTGTTGCAGAAGCTATCTATCAATATATTGTTGATGGCAAAGTACCAATTTATGAAAATTACGACATTACTTTCTTATCTACACCAGATATAGGTGAAGATTTAATTGTTGAAGAGAATATTATGATTCCAACGCCTGAGACATTATCAGGACTTCAACCACAAGAAACTGGTGGCTCATTAGTGATCTATGCTGTTTTAGGTGGCGTTCTAGGTGTGATTTTATCGACAGCCGTATTATTTATCTTACATTTCTTCAGTAATAAAATTACCTACGCTTATGATTACACTTGGGATTTTGACGACTACCAATGGTTGGTAGATAGCAAAAAAGTTAATACAGAAAACTTAAATAACTGGTTAATGATTCCAGCTGATAAAAGTAGAATCGCCTTAGCGCAAACGACAGATAACGAAATCATCCAAGCTTTCTCAAATGCACAATTACCTGTGAGCAACCAGTTAAATGTTGAAGATCAAGCACCTGAAGAAGTGATTATCTTTATTGAATCAGGTACTACTGATAAAGATTGGTATCAAAATCAATTTGAATTGAGTAAGTTGTATGAATCAAGAGTGAAGATTATTCACTTGAAATAGGAGGCAAAGCAGATGACTTTCCAATCCAATTTAATCTCAATAGTAACACCGGTCTATAACGCTGAACGATTCATTTGTGAAACGATTAAAGGTGTTCAATCCCAAGAGTATGCTAATTGGGAGATGTTACTAGTGAATGATCAATCGACAGATAACAGCCTGGAAATTATCGAACAGTTTGCAGCAGAAGATAGCCGAATTAAAGTGTTTAATTTAGCTGAAAATAGTGGTGCCGCTGTAGCTCGAAATACTGGTATTGAAGCGGCCCAAGGTCAATATATTGCCTTCGTCGATTCAGATGATGTGTGGGATGAGGATAAATTAATCAGACAAATCACTTTCATGAAAAAAGGTGACATCGCCTTTTCTTACACGGATTTCCGCCTTGTTGATGAAACAGGTCAAGTGCTGAAAGAAAAAGCTAATGTACCCATTTCCCTAGACTATACTGGTTTATTGAAAAATACGGCTATTGCTTGTTCAACAGTGATGATTGATCGAAATATCATTGGTGATTTCCGGATGCCTCTTGTTCGAAAAGGACAAGATACGGCAACTTGGTTGCAGATCATGCGGGAAACGGGCATTTCAGCCTTTGGTATTACTCAACCTTTAAATTCTTATCGACAAGTTGCAGGGTCAATTTCAAGTGATAGAGTAGGTGCCTTAAAACGTACTTGGAATACCTATTACAATTTAGAAAAATTACCACTACCAAAAGCAAGTTATTATTTCGCTTCCTATGTTGTCAATGCGATTTTAAGAAGATTATAATGATGAATGTAAGTGGCCTATCCACTTACATTATCTGGTCTCGTAGCTCAGGGGATAGAGCACTCGTTTCCTAAACGAGGTGTCGGAAGTTCAAATCTTCTCGGGACCGTTAACAAAATTAAAGCAAAAATATTGTGAGGATAAAAATGAAGACTTTAAAGAACATTTTAAACGTTGCAATGTCTAATATTGTTGGTTTTGGGACCAGCTTTATCGTTGGTTTCATCTTGCCGGGGATTTTGACTGTCGCGCAATATGGGTCTTATAGGCAATATACATTGTACCTGAGTTTTACTTACCTTTTTCATTTGGGATTTGCAGATGGGATTTATATTAAGTATGGTGGTAAGGAATTAAATGAGTTAGACCAAAATGTTATCAGAGATGAACATAATTTTGCGAATTTTTTCCAGTTCATCATTTTCATAGTAATGTTCCTAATATCTCTGATTACAAAAGATCCGGTACTGATTCTATTTTCTATCGTTACTTTCTTTTCTAATGTGACAACGTATCAATCAAATTTTTTACAAGCAGTTGGTCAATTTAAAACATTTACCGTAGCATCAATGTTCCGGTCAGTATCTTATATCGCACTGTTGTTAATCGGAATTTTTATTTTTAAATCGGAAGACTACGTATTCTATATCATATTGAACGTATTGTCTTATGTATTGATGTACATTTACTATGAGTTTCGTTTTATTAATAAATTGGGACTAAATCCCAAATTTACTGTAAAAGATAAATTTGAAATTTTTAGAGTCGGATTTTTAATCTTGTTAGCAAATATGTCGTTAACTTTTGTTGGGAATATTGGTTCGTGGATTGCTAACTGGGGATTTCCAATTGAAGAATTCGCACAATATTCATTCCAAAACTCAGTGTTAAACGTTATTATTCTAATCGTTAACGCTGTGGCTCTAGTTTTTTATAATTTAATATCAAAGACTGATTCACCTCGAGTTGCTAATGTTATCAAACAATTGACACTGTTACTTGGTATTTTTGGTGGATTAGGATTCTTTGTATTTAAGTGGATTATTGAGTATTTCTTACCAAACTACGTTGCTTCAATCGAGTTATTATCCATTACCTTTGTATCGATTCCATATATTATGATTTCAAAAATCGTTGTGGCCAATCTATACAAGGCTAAACGAAGTGAACGAAAATATATCCGCGACTCAATTTTATATGCGGTATTGGCCTTTGCTTTTGTAGCCATCGTATTCTTTATCACTAAATCATTATCTGGTATCGCATGGGCGACTACCTTATG
Organism: Aerococcus sp. 150760013-2; assembly: GCF_053627715.1. Taxonomy (NCBI): domain Bacteria; kingdom Bacillati; phylum Bacillota; class Bacilli; order Lactobacillales; family Aerococcaceae; genus Aerococcus; species Aerococcus sp. 150760013-2. The sequence goes on along the minus strand of NZ_JBSEYI010000005.1, from coordinate 122,962 downwards.
TTACTTCTTATGGTATCTGTATGCTTCAAGACGCGAGTTTACAGCCATGAAAGGTGATTTGAATGAATGGTTATTGATTATTAGTCACGTTCTCGTATTCTACTTTACTGCGAATACACTAAATACTTATCTCGGATTCTTTGTTTACGCTGCTTTCTTAGTCATTATCTTGGTGATGAAGCGAGTAGAATTACAAGACATTTTCCAACAAATATTGAATATGGAAGAATAATTTTGAGTTGTTTTAAGAAATAAAAGAATTAGAGTATCTAATTCTTTTATTTTGATAAACTCATTTTTTGGGGAGGGAAAAACTTTATGAAGCGGCATAAAACAAATATATTCTTACTTTCATTATGTATTATTATTTCGTTAATTGGTCATAGTTTTTTTATTAAAAATAGTATACTAAATAATCAATTGATGGCAACAACAGGTGACCAATTTAATCAAATGATTATTTTTAAAGATTATTTATACAAACAATTTTCAAAAGGAAATTTCTTTTACGATTTTCAATATATGGGAGGAGAAAATTTTTTTACTTCTTTAAGTTATTATTATTCTACTTCATTATCTTTTTATCTTTCTAGTTTAATAACTTTTATACTGGAAAAATTGGGATTAATTACAGATATTAATCTCGTATTTTGGGGAAAAATGATCTTAATCGTCAGTATATTTAGAACTTCAATTATCATCTTTATCACGACAAAATTATTAAGATATTTAAATGTAAATCCAAAAATTGCTGTCTTTTCATCTTTATTCTATGCACTTTCTCCAATATATTTTCACCAAACTAGTTTATGGGAAATATTTGGAGATGGATTCATATGGGCGCCTCTGCTAATTCTAGGTGTTGAAAAAATAATACGTGAGCGGAAAGGTCACATTTTTGCAATGGCTATTGGATTAGCATTATTTAATAATGGATACCTAGCATATATAAATTTGTTAATGACTGTGATATATATTATTTTACGTTTTTTCATTCATCTGACCTCTGATGAAAATGATATTATAAAACAAGTAAAAGATTATATTATTTATGGTATTTTAGGTTTTCTATTAGGACTTCCCGGATTCATACCATTTGTTATTGGGTTCTTTAAAACAAACCGGACTGTTGGAAACTTTGATGCACCCTTATTCCATTTTGATCCCAAAATTCATAATTTTGTTTTTACAGATGAATATCAAGTAGTCCCAATTTTATTCGTACTTTTGATCACCTTTTTTCCAATATATAGAAATAAAAATGTTAGGTTTTTTGTACTGCTTACATTATTTGGCATACTAGCAAGGTATAGTCCAGCTGTTGGAAGTATTATGAATGGCTTCTCATATCCTGAGGAGAGATGGTTATTTTTAGTACCATTATTTATGTCTATTTCTTTGGGAATGTCTTTGAATACAATTATGGACGGTTTAAATAAGAAAGAAGCCTTCTTTGGATTTCTTATATCTATTCTTACAACGTTTTGTATTTACAGCAATTCATCCAAGGTCCCATTAACAGAGAAACAATCATTATTAGTAGAATATTGGCCAATGTTTATAGTAATTACAAGTTTTCTATTGGTAATATTATTTATAAATAATAAAAATTTATTACCAGTGCTTTTACTACTAAGTGGAGTTAATATTATCCTATTATTTGATCAAAATAGACAGCTCTATTATGATTATCGATTATATGAAGTTGATGAATTAAAAATAGAAAATACCTATCAAAATGATTATTTAAAAATAACTGAAATAATCAATGATTTAGAAAACCAAGGCCTGAATGATGGTAAAATTGATTTTACTGAACTGCCACTAAACTTAGCATTAGCAAAAAATGTTTCCAGCTATAATATTTATTCCAGCTTTTTGAATGGATCGGCTCAGAATTTTATTAGTGAATTAAAAATTCTAGATCAAGCTGAACATCTGAATAGAATTAATAGCTTTGGTGGAAGACAGGTTATATACAGCTTATTGAATTTAGATACAGTTATAGCTCAAGACAATAACCTAAGAATTCCTTATGGTTTCAGTAAAAAGAAATACACTGAGGATTACGGTGAAACCAATATATATGTGAATAATATGGATTTACCTTTTATTCATCCAGTTAGATTTTTATATAGTGAGGGTGCCGTATATAATAAGAACTTGGATGAATTAATGGTGAATGGTGCAATTGTAGAAGATAAGTATGCTAAAAATGATGGCGACAATCGGTATATAATTGATGAAATTAATTATGATTTAGATATAAAGAATGGTAAATTTGAAGATAACGAATTACTAGGAGAAGATAGTAGTAATGATATTATAGTATCTTTATCTTTTGAAGAATCTGGTTATGATCAAATAGTAGTAGATTACTCATTAATTCCAGTGAATAAGAAAAGAGCAAATAAATATAATATCAACGGTAATGATATAGAGCTTTTTGGCTTCGATAAAATATACTCAGAACGTCGACCTGATAAAATAGCATTAATCGAAAATGGCGAAGAAGCTGTGTTTACTTTTCGATCTGATACTGATTATAAATTTGATATTAAAAGGGTATATGGAATTAATTATGATGAATTAATAGAATATAAAAAAAATGTTGAGACGCAAGATTATAATTTGAATGTCAGTGATGGTCAAGTAAAGATTGAATTTCAGAATTCAGATAACTATCCTTTTATGGTGCTACCGATATTCAATGAACTAGGCTGGAATTTGTATATAAACGGAGAAAAATCTAGTATTGTAAATACTAATTATGGCTTGATAGGTTTTGAGATACCGGAAGGAAACGTTTTAATTGAGTTACAATTTAAACAGCCATTCCTTAATTTATCAATTATTTTGAGCCTTTTGTCGGTGATACTTTTAATTTATTTACAAATAAATTATTCAAAAGAAAACAATAAATTTCATATAGATTTCTAATCTTGATTAGAAGTCTTTACAATGGAATCTTTAACTTTATAATAAATTGGAGAGAATAAATGAAATTAATAACAAAAAGAACTATTATTGAAGAAATTTTCGTCCTTTTATTATTATTAGGTGCATCTATATTGATGCATCTTTTCTTTATTGATAACCAAATCAATAGGGGTTTAATTATGGCAGGACCCAATGATCAAACACAACAAATGTTAATTTTTAAAGATTTCTTATATAAAGAATTTACCAACGGCAATTTTTTTTATAGTTTTGGTTATAGTGGGGGATCAAACTTTTTTACAAAGTTAAGTTACTATTACACGACCTCAATTTTCTATTATTTATCCGTATGTGTAACGTGGATATTAAACAAATTTCACCTGATTGGTACACCAGATATTTTATATTGGGGAGAGATTTCCTTAATTATTTCGATTATAAAATCTAGCTTAATTGCCTATTTGACGACTATATTGATTTCAAAATTTAAAGTACGTAGACCTGTGTCCATATTTGCGGCAACATTTTATGCGTTCGCACCAATTTATTTTCGACATGCTGTTTTGTGGGAGTTCTTTACTGATGCTATGTTATGGCTACCGATTATTCTACTTGGGGTTGAACTAATCTTTGAAGGAAAAGGAGGATGGATTTTTTCTTTTGGTGTAGCTTTAACTTTATTTAATAATGGTTACTTTGCCTTTGCAAATTTATTATTAAGTGGGTTCTATATTCTTATACGGTTGTTCATACAATTAAACGAGAACGAATTAAGTTGGAAAAAAAAATTAAAACAAATTATAGTATTTGGTTTAATTGGTTTAGGTATTTCAGCGGTTGGATTTATTCCATTCATAAAAGGATTTATTGATAATAGCCGAAATAGTATAGTAGTAACAGCACCATTATGGGGTAGTGATGCTATTAAATTAGAAAATATACTTGTTTTAGATTCAATTCAAGTGATCTCATTTGTATATTTATTTATATTATTGAATTTAAAGAATTATCAAACTAAAATTTTTCGTTTTTTTTCTATCTTTACAACCGTTTTAATTTTAATGCGATATAGTCCCAAAGTTGCTAGTATATTTAATGGTTTTAGCACGCCACAATATAGATGGCATTTTATTACTTATCTATTTATTGCTATTACAATTGGCATTGGCATAGAACAAATATTGAAAAATAAATCTCTAAAATCAAGTCTATTTGCTGTAGGACTAACGTTATTGATTTATTATGGGACTTTAAAACCATTGGATGTTAATCACGGTATTAATAAAAAAAATTTCATGATATTTTTAGGCCTCGCCGTGCTTTTCTATTTACTTATCAGTTATACTAAACAACCTAGAATACAACATGCTGCACTGATGGCGTTATTTCTTTTAACAGTACCATTCATTAACCAATTTAATACGCGGTTATTTGAACAGTATAGTCTGAAAACTGTTTCAAAAGACTATCTATATGATACTTTCGAAAATCCAAATACGGAGATAACTCAAGCTATTCATTATATCGAGAGCGATGCTAATGACTTTTATCGCATAGAGTACGTGGGTATGTCTAATTTAGGCATTGCATATAACCAAAGTACCTTTAATAATTATTCGAGCTTTCAAAATAAATATGAACGAGATTTCATAGATTTTTTTGGTTTAACTAATATTAAGGATAGCAGTGTTTCTATTGATGGATTGGGTGCTAGACAGATAACAAATAGTTTATTTCAAATTGATTACGTTATCGCTAAAGAAGATGAACAATATATTGTACCTGCTGGATATGAGAAAATTAAAAGTTTCGGTGAATTATCGGTTTATAAAAATAAATATCCTTTTGCTTTTATACATCCAGTAAAAAATCAATATCAAATAACTAATAATACAACCCTTGACTTCAAGGATTTACAATTAATTGATGGCGTATATACTACTTCTAGTAAAAATAAGATGCTATCCGCACACCCAGAAAATGACCTAAATTATAGTATAGAAAAGAATAATTTATATCGCGATAATTATATTTCAAAATCGGATGAAGGTATCAAATTAGTTGCTAACATCGATGCAGGTCAATCATATGATGAGCTTATAATTGATTATACGTTAAAAGCTGATACAGATTATTATACTGGTAACTATAACTATTCAATTAATGGCATGGAACTTCAAATGAAGTCACCAAATGATAAATATGCTCTGCAACAATTCCATCACCAAGTATCTATCCCATTTAATGACCAAATTTTATTTGATTTTGCTGGTGGTAGTGGCTATGATTTTGAAATCAATCATATTTATGGACTATCATATGATCAATTGGAAGCAAGAAGTAATGAAGATAAGAAATTAGATTATGATTTGGAACTAACACAAAATAAACTAGAGATTAACTTTGATAATAGTGATGGTTATACCTATTTAGTATTACCAATATTCTATGAAGACGGTTGGCAATTAGAGATCAATAATGAAAAAATGGCAATAGAAAATGTTAACAATGGTATGATAGGATTTAAAATACCAAAAGGTCAATTAAATATCAAAATGAAGTTTGTACAACCATATTTATATAGTTCAATAGTTGTGAGTCTAGTGTCTCTATTGATCTTAATTTTGCTAGATGGCAAAAAATCCAGTAAGTTGTTTAAAATTACTAGTCAAAAGGACAATAAAAAGGAGGAATGAGAGAAATATGTTATCAGTCATTGTACCGTGTTTTAATGAAGAAGAATCTATACATCTTTTCTACAAAGAAATGGAAAAGGTAAAGCAATTGATGGATCAAGATATTGAATATATTTTTGTGAATGATGGGTCATCAGATAATTCTTTAAATGAAATGAGAAAGCTAGCCAAAGAGAATGATCAAGTGCGCTATATTTCGCTTTCAAGAAATTTCGGTAAAGAAGCAGGGATTTATGCAGGTTTAAAACAAGCTAAAGGGGACTTTGTTACTTTAATGGATGTAGACTTGCAAGATCCACCTGAATTACTGCCAGTAATGCTTGATAAACTATACCAAGATCCAACCCTTGATTGTGTTGGAACGAGAAGAGTAGACCGCGGTGGAGAACCGCCTATCCGTAGCTTCTTTGCTAAACAGTTTTATGCACTCATGAATAAAATTAGTGATACTGAATTTGTAGATGGCGCACGTGATTATCGGTTAATGACTAGACAGATGGTGAATGCTATTCTTGAGTTGACAGAGTACAACCGCTTTTCAAAGGGATTATTTTCGTGGGTAGGATTTAACACTATCTATCTTGAATTTGAAAATAGAGAAAGAGTCGCTGGTAATACTACTTGGTCTTTCTGGAGCTTGTTTAAATATTCAGTAGAAGGGATCATCAATTTTTCTGAAGTACCTTTGTCAATTGCTTCATATTCAGGAGCCTTGATGTTTGTTATTTCTATTATTGCAGGATTGATCATTATACTACGTGCTTTAATGTTCGGAGATCCAACTGCGGGGTGGCCTTCTCTAGTAGTGATTATCTTGTTTATTGGTGGTATTCAGTTGCTTTGTCTCGGGATTATTGGTAAATATATTAGTAAAATTTTCTTAGAGACTAAAAATAGACCCATATTTATTATTAAAGAAACCGAAGCAGATTTGAAGGATAAGTTGAACGAGGTTTAATAATGGCATTTATAGATAAGTTGAAGAAAAAGTTATTTAATCAAGAATTTGTTATATATGTAGTTTTTGGCGTATTAACAACATTAGTCAATATAGTATCATTCTTTTTGATGAGACAAGTATCAAGCCTTTTTGTTTCTAATACAGTGGCTTGGATATTATCAATTATTTTTGCTTATATTACCAATAAGATTTGGGTGTTTAAAGCAAGAGAATGGTCAATACGTATAATTCTTAAAGAATTTGCCAGTTTTATCACTTTCCGCTTATTATCTTTTTTGATTGATATGTTGTTAATGTTTTTATTAACCTATCTAAATAGTGGAGAAGGTTGGGCGAAACTTGTAACACAAATTGTGGTAGTGTTGTTGAACTATATTTTTAGTAAAGTATTTATATTCAAATAATGATATGAGGCTACGATAATTACTAAAAAAATCGCTGCCAACACGCTTAGTTTCCTAGGTGGTTGGCAACGATTTTTTTTTTGATTAGTTATTTGCTTCTTCTAAGTTTTCTACTTGATCTTCTAGTGATTTAATGCGGGACTCCATATCATGGATTTGAAGGTTGATTTCTTCAGACCTATCGATCGTTGGCGCCACATCTGCATTCGGGTTCATAATCATAATCAACCAAATTAAAAGGAAAATAATGGCCACGGCAAGGGTGATATATAACCAGTTTAATTTTGGTGAACCTTTATCTAGGTATTCAAGGGTTTCGTCAACTTTTTTTCGGTCCATGTTCTTTAAACGATTATATAGTTCATTTAGATCGTTTTCATTATTTTTGGGATTAAGCGGCATAAGTAACCTCCTTTAACTTGTTTATAACAGTAATGACGGTTAGAAAATTAGAAAGCCCATTCGCCTTGTCGGAAGATAGGGAATACATTACCATCGGCATCGATACCATCGATATCCATCTCAGCTGATCCAATCATGAAGTCAACGTGAACATGGCTACGGTTAACGCCTGCTGCCTGTAATTCTTCTTCTGACATGTCAGTTCCGCCTTTAACGTTAGTTGGGTAAGCAGCACCGATCGCCAAGTGGTTTGAAGCATTCTCATCAAATAGGGTATTGTAGAATGTTAGGTTACTTTGAGAAATTGGTGATTTATGTGGCACTAGGGCAACTTCACCTAAACCTTGCGCACCATCATTGTTGAAGACTAAATCTTTCATGATTTGCTCACCTTTATCAGCTGTAACGTCTACAATTTTACCGTCTGCAAAAGTTACTTTGATGCCTTCAATTGTAGAACCCGCGTAAGATAGTGGTTTTGTTGAAGTCACGTAACCATCCATCACGTTTGTATCTGGTGCTGTGAAGACTTCTTCAGTTGGCATATTAGCGATAAATGGTGAACCATCAGGGTTAAAGCTTTGAGCAGATACCCAGATGTGACCTTCAGGTAAACCTAATGTTAAATCTGTACCAGGTGCAGTGTAATGTAATTTTTTGAATTGTTTGTCGTTTAATTTTTGTGCTTTTTCGTCTAACAAGTCACGGTGTTTGTTCCAAGCTTCTACTGGATCAGCTTCGTATACGCGACTTGCTTTGAAGATGGCATCCCATAATGCGTCTGTTGCTGCTTGTTTATCTTCAGCTAATTCAGGGAAAACGTGCTTCGCCCAGCCGTAGTCAGCAGCTGCTGCAACTGTCCATTTAACTTGATCGTTCATTGTCGCAGTGCGGACAACTTTTAATTTTTGACCGTGGTTGGTTTGAACAGTGTCAATTTTACTTGCATCAATACCGTTTAATAGATCTGGGTCACCAGATACGATTGAAAGGCGTGACACTTTTTGGTTTAAGATTAAATCTTCTTGGCGGGCTACAGTATAGTCAGCAACTTCCGCTAAATCTTCTGTCGCTTGGTACTCGTAGTTTAAGCGGGTAGTGTAGTCATCTTTCCAAGTAAAGTGTACACGGCGAGCACCATTTTCATAAGCGTGTTTTGCTAAGTAGTGCGCTAGGGGTGCTTGGTCGATGGCAATGTAAATCATAACATTGTCGCCTTTTTGTACGTTAATCCCTTTTTCGATTAATAGGTTTGCATATTTGTCTAATAATTGGTCAAAATTCTCCATGTAAATATTGTCCTCCTAAGATTGCTTTTATTGATGTTGTTGGTAGCTATCTACACATTGCTGGGCAAGTTGTTCAATTAGAGGGATATCTTCGTCTTCAGGATACAACTCAATCTTTACAGCTTCACCAGCTTGGATAGCACCGGTTTGTTTGAATTGTTCGGTAAAATCATCAACAGATTTACAGAATTCTTCGTAATCATATTCGCCTGAACCTAAGGTCGCGAAAATCTTACCTGTTAAATCAACGTCCGACAATTCTTCGTATAGGTCTACAATTTCATCTGGTAAGTCTGCAGCAGCACCGTATGTATAGGTCACGACAACGCAGATATCCTCTTCTAGAAAATCGGTCGCATACACAGATTGGCATTCCACCATACGTGCATCTATGCCCAAATTAACTAAAGAGTTGGTCATAATATTTGCTATTTCTTCATCGTTTCCAGTTAAAGAAGCAAAGGTAACTAGTGCCTTTGGCAATATGGTTCGCTCCTTTCAATAATAATTTTCATTTCTAATTAAATTATAGCAAAAAAAGCACTCTTTGACGATATAGAGTACTTTCATTCGTTAGATATTCACTTTATCAAGCTAAACGGTAAGTATCGATATTTTCAAAAGCTTCTTGTGTTTCTTTTGGTAGTTGCATTTTCAGATAGTTGATAATGATTTCAAATAAAACACGTGCATCATTGAAGCGGTTTTCTGCAATCAACCGTACTAAGTCACCGAGGTACATCATGAAAGGATACATATCCAAAATGAAATCTTTTGGTTCATCCGTATGGTATTTCTCAAGAATAGCTGTCATTACAGTATGTGAACACTCTAAAGCTTCATTAACTAGGTAGTCATGATTACCAATATCCAAAATTGTTTTTAATAATGCTTCACTAGCTGCAAAGAAGTCATCAAAATTTTTGTGTTCATATGCATTCTGTACCGCTAGTACTTTCTCATCTAAAATATCCTTGTAGTTTTCACCTTTAACCTTTTGTTTAATCATTTGATCCAACATCCGGTAACTGATAATTAATTCATAGCGTAAACGGTGGGCTACGAAGTCAACTTTCGGCACATTATCTCCGACGAAGAATCCGCGATACGGAATCATAACTACAAAGCCTTCATCTGCTAAGGTACTTAAAGCAGCACGAATAGGGCTTCGACTGATATCTAAATCTTCAGAAATAAAGGCTTCAACAATATGAAAACCGGATTTCCAGTTTTCACTAAGTATTTGATCTTTAATATGTAAGTAGGCAACTTGTTCTAATTTTTGCGTTTTTCCCATGCCATTCACCTCGCTCAGGTCATTGGTAGATACGTTTCATATTTGGCTTTAAAAAATATGCAATAACGTTTTATTACTTTCTTAATCATACCAGTTTAGTCAAGAAAAAGCCAAAGATTATCATTAAAAGTTATAAAAAATAAAGCGGTTACAATTGGTAAAGGGTGTCGGATTCGTTTTATTTCGCTGGATTTTAAGGTATAATAAAGCAGAATATACAGGAAGGACGAGAGTGAATGATAACATTAAAATCTGCCCGTGAAATAGAAGGCATGAAAAAAGCAGGGGCTTTATTAGCAAGCATCCATGAACAATTGCGTCCAATGATGGTACCAGGCGTTACCACAATGGAAATTGAAGCCTTTTTTGATAAAAAAATTACTGAAGCAGGCGCTATCCGTGAACAAGTTGGCTTTGAAGGCTATGAGTATGTGACATGTGTATCCATTAATGATGAAATTTGTCACGGCTTCCCAGCACCTAACCGCGCTTTAAAAGATGGCGATATCGTCAGTGTCGATACTGTTTTATCATTAGACGGCTATTTTGCTGATTCTTGCTGGACATACGGTATTGGCCAAGTGGATGAAGAGGGTCAACGACTAATGGACGTAACGAAGAAAGCCTTAGAATTAGGGATTGAGCAAGCACGTGTTGGTAACCGTATTGGAGATATCGGTGCGGCAATTCAAACATATGTTGAAAGCCAAGGTTTTTCAGTTGTGCGTGAGTTCGTGGGTCACGGTATTCAACCAACTATGCACGAAGGACCATCTGTACCGCATTTTGGTGTAGCTGGAAAAGGACAACGTTTACGTGCTGGCATGACGATTACTATTGAACCAATGGTCAACACTGGTAAATGGCAATCGCAAATGGACGCTAACGGTTGGACTGCACGCACAATTGATGGCGGACGTTCAGCACAGTATGAGCATACCTTAGCCATCACTGAAGATGGGCCAATTATTTTAACGCAACAAAAAGATTAAAGAAATGAATGTAACCATTAAGGGCGGTCATGCAAACTTAATGGTTTTTTCACATAAATAATTATTAAGATTATTTAAATTAAAATGAAGTTAAATTTCATTATGCTATAATGTAAATTGGTATAGATTGCTTAAGTTTCACAAGATAAACCAGATATTTCTAGCAAAGAAAACCCAGCAATTTTCCTAATAATTCTCCAGAGGAGCGCTTATGACAAAGCAAGATAATCAAAAAAATCAAGCCCCTAGTCGCCGCGATAATAAAAAAGCGAATTCATTCAATTTAAAGGCCCTTACATCATCAAAATGGTTGCCTAAAGAAAAGAAAACCTATTGGATTTTAGGTGCTGCGGCTGTGGTAGTCGTTATATGTGCGATTGCATTTAAAGTATATGCTGATATTTCTGGATTCGGTTCTGATATTTATGAGGATGTGAATTCAGCGCAACTTCGTGATGCAGATGCACAATTAAAAAATGGCGAACCAATTACTATTTTACTAACAGGTCTTGATAGCGGAGCGCTTTATTACGAGGATGTTGAGGAGACGCGGACGGATGTAATGATGGTCTTCACCATTAATCCAAAGACCAACGAATCAACTGTCGTTTCTATTCCAAGGGATGCATTAGGGGTCCAAAGTGATACGGATGAATTTGATAAATTAAACCATGCTTATATGAATTATAATGGGATTGAAGGGACAATCAACTCCCTACAACGCTATTTAGATATGCCAATTGATTATTATGTGAATGTCAATATGCAAGGATTTATGGACGTGATTGATGCCTTGGGTGGTGTGGATATTACGCCAACCTTAACTTTTACTCAAAACGACGTTTCTTTTACAGAAGGCGAAACACGCACCTTATCTGGAATAGAAGCAATGCAATACGTGCGGATGCGTAAATCGGATCCTGAAGGCGATATTGGCCGTGAAAAACGACAACAACAATTAATCGAAGCGGTAGTAGATAAGGTCATTTCACTTGGAACAATTACCAATTACAATGACATCTTAGATGCCGTAGGTGATGATATTAAAACAAATATTACAGTGGATAATATGTTTGCCTTGCAGTCAAATTACTTAGCAGCCATGGATAATTTAAATAAATTAGTCTTTGATGACTATGTTGACCTAAACCTTGATTTTGGTTATTACATGTTAATTCCAGAATTAGAGCGTTTAGAAAATGTATCCATCATGCAAGACAACATCGATTATGAAGCAACTAATTCAGCCATTGTTTACCCTGTAGAGTATGGGGTTGAATCAACCTACTTCCCAGTGTCTGACTTGAATTGGGACGGCGTCTTAACAGATGATGAGATGGCCATTCAACAAGGGGTATATTCAAGAGAAGACTTGAATGAACTGGTCAAATATATCTTTGGTTATTCAATTAATGACTACTTAGAATCAACAGGGAACACAGACTTGATCGATGAAAATGAAGATCAAACGATTCCAACCACTTTAGATGATGAATTGCTAGAACATATTACAGCTGGTTTTGACCCAAGTGGCACTGTGACTGAGGATACAAGTAGTGACTTGGATACTTACGGCGACACAACTACGGGAGAAGACACGGGAACATATTACGATTCATCTACTTATTCGGAAACATCTAATTATACAGATACCTATAGCAATACTTATAGTGATGAAGCGCCGGCAACATCAGAATCAATGACATTACCTGAAGAAAGCGTGCCGGAAACGATTCAAGAAGCACCGGTTACATCTGAAGAACCCGTGACCGATACACCTGTTGAAGAAACCACCGTTGCAGAATAAATCATAGAATAATAAATAGCATAAAATTTATAAAAGTTTTTATATCTATCTTTGAGGAGGAGGGATTATATGGCAAATAGAGAAAGTCGCCATCGTAGAAGTCAAAGGGAAGCGTATCATGAGGAGCATCCTCGTAAGAAACGTCGTGGATTATTGGGTTGTTTTGGATGGGTATTGTTAGCCTTTTTAATTATTGGGGGCGGGATTCTTGCATACTCATATTACCGAATTGACCAAACAGGAGACGCGATTTATCAACCTGCGGACGCCGATGGTGCGGAACCGGTAGAAGAAGTCCGTGAAGAAGAAGTGACTGTATCGGATAAAGAGCCAATTTCTATTTTACTCATGGGGATGGACTCAGGGGGGACAAGAACGACTGGTGAACAAAATACTGACGTCATGATTCTTGTGACCATTAACCCGAATACACAAACTGCTAAAATGGTTTCCATTCCACGTGATACTTATGTTTCAAGTATTGATTTCAAGATTAACGGTGCTTATGCCATGGCCGGTGGGGCATCTGGTTCAATCAATGCAGTTCAAAACCTATTGAATGTGCCGGTTGACTACTATGCCTTAGTGAATATGACGGGTATGATGAACATCATCGATGCAATTGGTGGGGTATCCTTATACAATGATTTCAGTTTCTCTCAAGATGAATATACCTTCCCAGAAGGTCAAATTACCCTGGAAACAGGTGCTGAAGCCCTAGCATACGTTCGTAACCGTTACGATGATCCAGATGGTGACTATGGTCGTGCTGACCGTCAACGCCAAGTCCTATTAGCCATCTTAGACAAGTATTCTGATGTATCTAATATTGGATCTCTAGGTAGCTTATTTGACACAGTACAAGCCAATGTGGTTACTGACTTAACTGTTTCAGATATGACCCAATTAGCCTTGAACTACCGAATTGATTCTGAAAATGTTGAATCTACTACTTTAGTAGGTACGGGCGATATGTCGACAGGTATTTACTACAATATCTTATCTGAATCGCAAATTTCAGAAACCTCTGCAGAACTTAGAGATCATTTAGAATTAGAATAGCTTTATGCTTGTAAAATGGGAGTCGTGTGTAGTGCACGGCTTCTTTTTTTCGGAAAAATTCTGTTTAGCTGGCATGAATAACGTATAATATAGGTAAGAATGATACATGAGGAGGAATTTTAAATGATCGGTGTAATTGGTAGTATTTCAACAGATTTCGTTGTAACTACAAACCGTGTGCCAAAGCAAGGTGAAACGGTTTATGGTCAAGCCTTTGAAACAACTTTTGGTGGTAAAGGGGCCAACCAAGCGGTAGCAGCAGCAAGACTAGGTGGACAGGTGCAAATGTTTGGTTGCGTTGGTGGCGACCAATTTGGACAAGAAACTAAGGCTAACTTAGCGCGAAATGGTGTGGATGTGACAGCTGTTAAAACAATTGAAAATACGACAACAGGTTCAGCGCATATTACCGTTTTTGAAGGGGATAATGCCATCGTTTATGTGCCTGGTGCTAACCAAGAAGTCACCGTTGACTACTTGAAATCAGTGGAAGCGGACTTGTTAGCTTGTACCTATTTTGTGATTCAAAATGAAATCCCTATGCCATCTATTCAATACTTAATCGATTTGGCAGAGGCACATGACATTCAGGTGACTTATGATCCAGCGCCTTTTATTGAGATTGATAAGGCCTATTTAGAGAAAGTGGATTATTTATTGCCAAATGAAACAGAAGCTAAAGAGATGTTTGGTGATTTGGAAACGGATGCATTATTGGGCCAATACCCAGCCCAGTTATTGGTTACAATGGGTGGTGACGGGGTCCGTTACCATGATGGAAAAATGGCTGTACATGTGCCAGCGATTAAAGGGAATGTAGTGGATACAACGGGTGCTGGTGACACCTTCTCAGGTGCTTTTACCGTGGCCTTATCCAAAGGTAATAGCTTAGCTGACGCCATTCAATTTGCGTCAATTGCAGGTTCTTTATCTGTTCAAAAATTTGGTGCCCAAGGTGGGATGCCAACGATTGATGCCTTAAAAACGCATGAAGAATTTAATGATAGCTGGCAAGTATAAAGGTAGATTTTTCTTTGCAAGAGGGAGACTAGTGATAAGCTAGTTTCTTTTTTGTTTAAATAAAAATTCTCTGAGATTAAAAGTTCGTCTTTTAATATAAATTCTACGAGGGTAAAACCGCTTGTTTTGAATTTAGTGATATTCGGGTTAATTCGAAAGGGTAATGTTCGTCAATTGGTGAAAAAACCAGTCAATTTATACATTGATTTGGATAAATTTTAACAAATCGCTAAAAAAACGAATAAATAAAACTTGCAATTCAGAAAGTAAGTGTGTAGAATACGAATTGGTGTTTACGGACACTTTTTGTTGTTGAAGATATTGATAGAGAGAAAGGCGAGTTGAATTCGTGGAAACTTTTGATTATGAACAAGTCCAATTAATACCTGCTAAATGTGTGATTACAAGCCGTAGCCAGGCAGACACTTCAATTGAATTTGGAGGTCGTGAATTTAATATACCAGTTGTGCCAGCAAACATGCAGACTGTATTAAATGAAGAGTTAGCTGAAGAATTGGCCCGCAAAGGTTACTTCTATATTATGCACCGTTTTGAACCAGAAAAACGTATGCCATTTATCAAGCATATGAATGCTGAAGGTTTATTTGCGTCAATTTCTGTTGGTGTAAAACCAGAAGAATATACTTTCATCGACGAAATCAAAGCAAGTGGTGAACGCGTAGACTACATGACAATTGATATCGCGCACGGTCATTCAGAGACTGTTATCGATATGATTAAATACATTAAAGAACAGATTCCAGAAACATTTGTAATTGCTGGTAACGTGGCAACACCTGAAGCAGTGCGTGATTTAGAAAACGCTGGTGCTGACGCTACTAAAGTAGGGGTTGGACCTGGTCGTGTATGTATCACTAAAATCAAAACTGGTTTCGGTACTGCTGGTTGGCAATTACAAGCGATTAAATTATGTGCTAAAGCAGCGCGTAAACCAATTATCGCTGATGGTGGTATCCGTACAAACGGTGATATCGCTAAATCGGTACGTTTCGGTGCATCAATGGTTATGGTCGGTTCATTATTAGCTGCCCACGTTGAATCACCAGGTGAAACTGTAGAGCAAGATGGTGTAACTTACAAAGAATACTTTGGTTCAGCATCTCAATTCCAAAAGGGTATCTACAAAAACGTTGAAGGTAAGAAAATGTTGATTGAAAGCCGCGGTAGCTTATGGCACACCATGCGTGAAATGCAAGAAGATTTACAATCAAGTATTTCATATGCAGGTGGTCGTGACCTAGGTGCTTTACGTACGGTTGACTACATGATCGTACCAACTATTTACAACGGTGACTAATTTTAAGGCCGATATTATAACCAAGGTAAATTATAAAATTTTCAAGGGACTGTGGCTAAAAGCTGCAGTCCTTTTATTGACGAAAAAATTTGTCTAAATTGGCTTGTCAGCCATGAAAGTGCTGGTCCTTTTGCCCAGAAAAAATGGAAATATGGTATGATAAAAGGCAGATATTTAGTGAGAAGGAGGTGTTGTTGGTGGCTGGCAGAAATCAAAAAGGACCTAAGGATAAGCGGTTATTTGCCATGCTAGTTCTGGCGGGATTAATCCTATTTCTATGGGTTGGTAACCGGATGGCGGAAGAGCGGTTGGCTGAGCCGGTTGAGGTGGCCAAAGAGGTGTCCCAGACGTCGTCGATTTATCAGGATATTTTGGAGGACCACCAATTAGCGTCTGAGTCGTCGCGGGTACGTCAGGCTGATGAAGGGAATAAGAACGACCAAGCATCTTCTTCTATAGAAGATAGTAGTGGGGATGGGGCAAGTTCTTCATCTGAATCAGAATCAAGTGGTGACTCGACATCAGAAAGCCAACAAGGGGCATCTTCGCTGGAAGAGGCTGAGGATTTAGGTCAGCTCTACCACCAGAACCCGCCTAGTGTGCCGGGCGGGCAGGCTTATGTTGAAGTGAATGACAATGTGCCGATTTTTACGGATGCTGATTTGACGGATGTTGAAGAATCTTGGGAGCGGTATAGCCCTTTGGATGATTTGGGTCGGGTGTCTGAAGCCAATGCCTTGTTAGGGGTGGACTTGATGCCAGCTGAATCGGAACAACGAGAAGCTTTGACCGCAATCACACCAACTGGTTGGCAACAAAATCGGTATGATATTGTATCGGCTGGCTGGTTGTATAACCGAAGTCATTTAATTGGTTTTCAGTTGACTGGTCAGCAGGATAATTTGCTGAACTTGATGACCGGGACCCGGTATTTCAATGTGGAAGGTATGCTACCTTTTGAAAACTATGTGGCTGCCTACGTGGAAGATAGTGAAAATCATGTCCGCTACCGGATTACGCCTTTATTCATGGGAGATGAACTACTGGCGCGTGGTATTTTCATGGAGGCTTATTCCATTGAGGATGATGGTGAATTGCAATTCCATGTCTATATTCCAAATGTTCAACCAGGGATTGAGATTGATTATAGCGATGGATCAAATCAATTAGCAGTTTAAAATAAAGAGTCTGACCTGATTAAGAAGCATTGCGATCAGGTCAGACTCTTTATTTATTTATATGCTTTTACTTGCCGATCTAGAAATTGTTTTGCGACTTGTTGTCCAAAGGCAAAAGACATTTGTGCATTGTTGTTTCCGTATTGTGTGGTCATAATCCAACGGCCTGTTAAGAAGAGGTTGTCGAACGTTCCATACCGTTGAGAAATGACTTGTCCTTGAGGCCAGGTGACTAGCACACCACCGTCTAAGGCAGGGGTAAATATTTCACGGTTAACCATGTTTTTTATGAATACATCTTGTTGTGTTGCCGGTAGTAATTGACTTTCAAATCCAGCTGCATTCACTAAAATATCCACATGCTTACTTGAACCGTTCTCAAAAATCAGTTCAAACCCCCCGTCACTATATGGTTTGATGTCCGCCAGTTTATCGTGGAAGGTTACCTTACCCTCGTCATACCACTGCATAATATCCTCTAGGGCTTCATGTGTCATTTGACTTCTGAAATGTTCAAAAATAGGCATATATTCTTGCTTATATATATTGCGGTCAAGTACCGACATGCCCATGTATATATAAGGTAAATAAGGCGTGACAATACCCGTATAAATTTGGAATATATGTAAATCGCGATCGTAGTGGGCTAATTCTTGACGAATCTCCGTGATAGCGCCACTACCATATCGGTCAATTACGCGTTTAACATCTACTTTATTAACTGCCATATCTTCCATAAAAGTTTCCAAAATATTATCTAGTGGGATATAACCATTATGGGCTGACTGCTGATTTTTAATCCAATCCATATTAAACGTAGCCTGAATATAACCATCATATGGCCCTTGTTTGACAGAGGAGAATGGTGTAGATCGTGTAAAGAAGGTGATTGAACGAGCGAGCTGATTAGCATAGTGATATTGCAGGTAACGCATAACATCTAGACCAGTTAAGCCGGATCCAATGATGCCAATCTTTTTATTTGGATGAATGGCGGCAAGTTTCTCCTTTACCGGGTATGGATCATGGATGTATCCACTGTGCCCGATTAAATGATAGTGATCCGCATAAGGTGGATGTCCAATATTTAAGAAAACGACGTTATAGATGGTATTTTGCCAATGACCATCAGCTGTTTGTAATTGGTAGTAGCAATTCTTTTCCTGGCTACCTGTAATATGATTGCCTGTTTGATCTACAACTTGGATGTCTTGAATACGTTGGTAATGGATATGAACATGGTCATTGTCTAAATAATGTTTCATACGGTCCTTTAAATAATCACCGTACATTGCACGCGGGATAAAGGCTGCTGGATTACAGTATTCTTTGTGATGGTAGGACAACCAGTCTAATAAGTCATTGGGATTATCTGCTTCGATAGACAAATCTTTCGCATATGAATTCATTACTAATTTATTGTCGTCCTCTTGATAGGGGAAACCATTGCCTAAGGGCGTGGCTTCATCATAAATATCAATGGTTAAGGGTTGCTTTGGATGTTGCTTTTTAAAATCAATCAGGGCTTTTAGGCTGCCATTTCCAGCGACACCTAATCCTATAATCGCGATTTGCATAGTGTTCTCCTTATTTGTTGTTTAAAAATTTGTTGTAGGGACGAAGGTATATTGAAATATATTTGATTATTGCGTCTACCTTCCCCATTCTATTATCGCTATAAATTATAGCACATTCCTATATTTTATAAGAAACGCCTACGAGATATTTGTAGATCAAAAGAGGATAGGATTAGAATTCCCTAAATTTTATCTTAATGTAATGTTGTTTTATGTTAGGATATGGTATTTTTGTTGAATACGAAAAGGAGTTACAATTATGAAACCAAATTTAAATAAACAGCTGACAATGCGCGAGCTCATTGTCGTAGCTTCCACGTTGTTTGGCTTATTTTTTGGTGCTGGTAATATTATTTTCCCTGTTTTGATGGGACAAATGGCTGGTAACCATGTTTGGCAAGCAAGTCTAGGATTTATTATTACTGCAACTGGGCTACCTTTATTAGCAGTAGCTGCTATGGGGATGACACACTCAGAAGGTGTCTTTCATTTAGCAAGTAAGATTTCTAGAAAATATGCATACTTTTTTACGGTAGCATTGTATTTAACTATTGGCCCATTCTTCGCTAGTCCAAGGACGGCATCTGTATCTTTTGAAGTGGGTTTTGCGACAACAAGTTTCGCTGAGTCACCTGTCGCTTTATTGATTTATTCAGCCTTATTTTTCGGGGTAGCCTTGGCATTATCACTTCGGCCATCAAACATTATGGATTATATTGGTAAGTTCTTAAATCCTGTGTTTCTTATTTTCTTAGCAATTATTTTTATTCGTGCATTTACAATGCCGGAAATAAGCGTAGCTGAGGTAGAATCAATTGCTAGCTTTTCAAATCAAGCCTTTTTCCAAGGGTTTTTGGAAGGTTATAATACGATGGACGTCTTAGCGGCATTGGCTTTTGGTATTATTATTATTCGCTCAATCCGTAAATTAGGCGTGAATGAACCTAAAAACTTGGCCAATTCAACAGTAAAATCCGGTTTGTTAACTGCTATATTAATGGGTTTGATTTATTTCAGCTTAGCTATTTTAGGTACACAAAGTCGTGGCTTTATTGATGTACAAGAAAATGGTGGTATCGCGCTCTCCTTGATTACGCAACACTACTTTGGAACTGCTGGCTCAGTCATCTTAGCTATAGTTATGGTCTTCGCATGTTTAAAGACAGCAATTGGATTAATTGTAGCTTGTGCAGAAACTTTTGAAGAACTTTTTCCGAATAAATTATCATTGACCAATTGGACTATTTTATTTGCGGTCTTATCCTTCCTTGTTTCAAACATAGGATTAACAACGATTATCGGCTTATCCACCCCGGTATTAATGTTCTTGTATCCATTAGCAATTTCACTAGTTATTATCGCTTTATGTGAACCTATTTATACCAGTAAACATGTATATCGCTGGGTTACTATTTTTACAATGTTTGCAGCCTTATTCGATTTCATTAAAACTTTACCTGAAGGCATCTTTGATGCAATCGGTGGAGAAGCTATTGGTCATTTTGCTGATACGATTCTGCCATTCTATGCCTTTGGATTTGGCTGGCTAGTCCCAGCTCTGATTGGACTCGTTATTGGTATTATTCTTACTGAAAAAGAAAAAATAGCTAGTTAAACGAACGGATAACACCTCTACTTCTTGATTTGAAGTGAGGTGTTTTTTTGTTTGCAAAATACAACTATCGTTTATAAACTTGATAGAGATTATTTTATGTCGCATATATTAACTGTTACGTATGCCAACAAAATATAATAAACGTATATTTTTTTCTAGTGCAACGATAACAGTATCTTTAAAATGCCTATCATCTGGAATAAAAATACTACTGAACGTGTGAAGGTGGATAAGGAAGCTGCGTCGTTACAAAAATCTAGCTAGCCGTTTTGGTAAGAAAGAATTAGCCTCAGTTATTATGGATTTTGTTGGTCTCATATCTTCAACCTTGTACTTTAACAGTACTGATAATATGTATATAGTGTGATGACAGTTACGGGTTATCTTGGATCTGCTATGTTCAATACAGTTATCTGGGCGGCAATTATAGAGGTTGTAGATGATAGTGAAGTGACAACACATAATCGTCAAGATGGTGCTGTATATTCTCTTTATTCATTTGCACGTAAAGCAGGATAAGCTGGATTTATTTCGGGGCAAGCTTTAGCTATGGTAGGTTACGTTTCAGATGCGCTAGTGTAATAAGAGTCAGACATAAAAGAATGGATTTATATAATAGGGACTCTAGTACATGGTATTTCTTTCATTCTATGTGTATTGTGGTATTGCTTCTTTACTCATTCAAATCGTAAACGTGTATTAAATTTGGTTGCTGAACTTGAAGCGCATCGCAATGGCTAATGAAACTTTATGAATGATCTAGTTATGATAACTAGGAAAAAGAGTAAGTGTTAAAACTTACTCTTTTTTTTGTCTCGTGGTCATGTTAAACTATGTCGACACCATTTTTAGTACAATGATGTATTTTTTAAGGAGACCCATAAATATGAAAACAGCAATTATTGTTGACTCAACAGCAACTTTACCAGAAGACCTAAGCAGTCTAGAGAATGTATTTCAGATTAAATTGAGTGTTATTTTTCCTGATGGAGAAGTGCGTGAAGATTCTAGTGACCCCCAAGTGATCTCAGACTATTATAATGAATTAGAAAATATGACAGTATTACCAACAACGTCACAACCTACAAACGGACAAATTTATGACCTATATGAAGAAATTATCAAAGCTGGCTATGATGAAGTTTATGGCATTGTGATTGCTAGTCAATTAAGTGGCACTCTGTCTTCATTAGAAGCGGTATCAAGAGAGTTTACCGATCAAGTTACCACCCATATTATTGATGCTAAGTCGACATCAGCTGTGTCGCAACATTTAGTAGGTGAGTGTTTACGATTATTAACAGCAGGTCATACTGCAGAAACTGTTGTACCCGCCTTAGAACAAGTAGCTAATGAAAGTGAAACTTATATCTTGGTGGGTTCATTGGACAACCTAGTAAAAGGAGGCCGTTTATCAGCTGCCGGTGCCTTCTTTGGTAACCTATTAAAAATTACACCTTTAATTAAAATTGATCAAATGGGTGCGCTAGAAGTGATTGATAAAATCCGTACTGACCGTAAAATGAAAGAAAAATTCAAAGGGATTTACGAGACTGCCCACGCTAAGTATGGCGACCGTTTACATGTGTCTGTAGCCCATTCAAACGCTTCAGAACGTGCCTTAGAACTTGCTGCCAATATGTCAGATGATATGGATATGTCACAAGTAACTGTCTCTGCATTAACGCCGGTTGTAGGTACCCATTTAGGAAACGGTTCGATTGGGATCTTTTTATTGGTAGATGCCGAATTATAAAACGACAGAAAAATGCGATTTATCGCATTTTTTTTGCTATAATGTACCTTGAATAAACACAACACACCAAGTGTTACAAGGAGGAGAATATTATGCGCTCAGCAATCATTGTAGATAGTACATCTAGTTTGCCTGACGAATTAAAAAACCATCCCGATGTGTACGAGGTAACTTTAAAGATCGCTTTTAAAGATGGCGAAGTGATGGATGATACCACAAACGAAATGATTTTGAAACACTTTTACCACAAAATGGTGAGTGTAGACGAATTGCCAACCTCATCTCAACCCGAACCAGCGGACTATTACCGAATTATGGATGAACTAATAGCCAAGGGTTACGACGAGGTTTATGGGGTCTTTATGTCTAGTAAACTGAGTGGGACCTTCCAAACAGCCCGTATGGTTATGCAAGAATATCAAGATCGAATCAATGTCCACTTAATAGATACCAAGGCTGTATCCATTATTATTGCTCACGAAGTGAAAGAATTGATTCGTCTGATTGAATCAGGCTATAAAGCTGAACAAATTATTCCAGCAATGAACCAAATGATTCAAGATTCAGAAATTTATATCTTTATTGAAGATTTAAACAACTTGGTCAAAGGTGGCCGGGCCAAAGCAGCCTCAGCCTTTATCGGGTCTGTATTAAAAATCTATCCTATCCTACGATTTGAAGATGACGGTACAGTAGACGTTTTTGAGAAAATCCGTACTGAAGGAAAGATTAAAAAATCTTGGTTGCATATCTATGAAGAGGCCCGCAATCAATTTGGTGACCGTCTGCATTTAGGCTTTGCCCACGGTGATGCCTATGATAAGGCCATTGAATTCAGAGACTATTTCTTAGAAAACTATCCAAATGAAGACATCATTATCCGTTATTTAACACCCGTTTTAGGGGTTCACGGCGGTAAGGGTGCCTTAGGTATGGGGTTACTAGTAGACGCTGACTTAGAGTAAGTGGAGGCTTTATGTTATCAACACTTATTTATTTAGAAAATGACTTAAACCAATACTTGATGCTCCACCGGACGAAAAAAGCCAACGACGTCAACCACGGGAAATGGATTGGTATCGGCGGCAAATTTGAACATGGTGAATCACCTATGGAATGCTTGGAAAGAGAAGTCAAAGAAGAAGCTGGCCAAAACTTGAAATCAGCCGTTTTTCGAGGAATAGTCACTTTTATCTATGCTGACCAAGAACCTATGTATATTTTCTTATATACGGGTCAATTAGAAAATAATGAGGTCGGACAAACCAAAGAAGGGGACCTAGCTTGGGTAGACAAGGATAAGATTTTTGACCTAACCCTTTGGGAAGGCGACCGTATTTTCCTCAAAGAATTGATTGAATCATCTACTTTGATGGATATTAAATTAGTTTATGATGAAAATGATGTTTTAAAATTGGTTGAAAAGCGGTAGAGTATATAGTAGTTAGAAATGAATGATTGTTGTGAAATTGTAAGGTGACTTTACCAATTTCTTACATATAAATTGTTTATATACAGTATACTGTAGAAATGAAAATGCCCTACTTACAAAAAGATTCATGTATCCTGGATCTTTTTTTGTGTATATAGTGATCACAGTACTTCATTCAATAAATGAAAAGGAGGGAATGTAATGATAGATATCCATAATCATATATTACCTGGAGTGGATGATGGTGCTAAAGATATTGAAATGTCAATAGAGATGGCGAATGTCGCTGTTCAAGAAGGGATTACCCATATCTTAGCCACACCTCACCACCGTAATTCAGAATTCGTTAATGAACGTAACAAGGTTGAAGAAGCTGTTGGGCAACTACAAGTTGAACTTGACCGCAGAGGCATTGATTTAGTGGTCTTCCCTGGTCAAGAAATCAGACTCCACGGTGAGTTGTTAGACCACATTGACCACGGTGAAATTTTATTTACAGATTTAGAAGGTCATTATATTTTAATTGAATTTCCAAGTCATGAAGTACCGCATTATGCGGAACAAGTATTCTTTGATTTATTGTCACAAAATATTCGCCCAATCATCGTTCATCCGGAACGAAATCAAAAGATTATTGAAAAACCTGAAATATTAAAACGTTTTGTGGAGATGGGTTGTTACGCACAGTTAACAGCAGCTTCATATTTAGGGGAGTTTGGTTCTGGTGTTGAAGAAACGAGTCGTTTGTTGATTGAAGAAAATCTTGTCCATATGCTCGCTTCAGATGCCCACCGTCCACATGGACCTAGGGGCTTTAATATGGAGGCAGCCTTCAACAAAATGCAAGCGGAGTATGGGACAAGTATCGTGTTTGATTTTAAAGCCAATGCGAAAAGTTTAGTGAATGGGGATCCAATGATCACCAATTTTGTTTTAGACCAACCAAAACGTAAGAAGAAATTTTTCGGTTTGTTTTAGTTTGTTGGATTTGTAGTTTGTTTTAGTTTATTGGATTTGTAGTTTGTTATAAATACGTATCAGGAAAAAAGAAAAGAACAAGTTGGGAGCGTAACGCGTAAATGAATTTTTCTAAATACCAAAAATATTCGATACTAGCGATTGCTGATTTTGTATCGATTTTAGTTGCTGGTTTTGCCGCATATCTGTTACTTGAAATTTATGTAGGTTTAACCGTATCAATGACGTTAGGTTTATCAACTATCTATTTCATTACTTATATACTAGCTAGTTTATGGACAAAAAACTACAACTTGATTATTCGCTATATGAGTTTTAAAGGGGCATCAGATTTACTGATTACCCATTTTATTGCATCAATTTTAACCCTAGCGTCAGCAGCAATTATTTATAGAAGCTTTTCTATTCGATTTGTCTTCTTATTAGCAGTATTTGCCATTGGTTTAACATTTGTATCGCGTGCTTCATGGCGCTTAACAATGGACCGTAGAGAAAACATACCAAAAGGTGAAGGGGTCTTTGAACCAACTTTACTTGTAGGTGCAGGTCGAGGCGGAAATACCTTCCTTAAACAGTTTAAAAATGATGGTGCATATCGATTCGTCGGTTTTGTAGATGATGATAAAGAGTTACTACATAAGAAAATGGATAACTTGAGCATCTTAGGTTGCATTAAAGATATTCCAAGTATTATTGAACAATACCATTTACAAAACATCATTATTACGGCACCAACCCTACCGAGTGAAAAAATTGAACAAATCTTAGACTGGGGTATTGAATACGACGTGGATGTGCGTCAAATGCCTTCAGTTGAAAAAACATTATTAGGATATCAAATGGATACAACTTCTGGCCCACAAGAAATTTCAATTTCTGATTTGTTAGGTCGTGACGAAGTGGAATTAGACGATTCAGATGCCTTCCGTCAAATCTCTGGTAAAGACATCTTAGTTACAGGTGCTGGTGGTTCAATTGGTTCTGAAATATGTCGTCAGGTAGCTAAATTCGCACCAAAAACGATTTATCTTTTAGGTCACGGAGAAAACTCAATCTACTTGATCAACCAAGAGTTCGCTCAAAAAGACTTACCAAATACCCAGATTATTCCAATCATTGCTGACGTTCAAGATAAAGAACATATTGAACAGATCATGCAAACCTACAAACCAGATATCGTTTACCATGCAGCAGCCCATAAACATGTGCCGTTAATGGAAGCTAACCCAACTGAAGCAGTGAAAAATAATGTCTTTGGAACATTGAATGTGGCAACCGCAGCGAAGAATGCCAATGTTGATGTCTTCGTTATGGTATCCACTGATAAAGCCAACAACCCACCTAACGTAATGGGGGCTTCAAAACGAATCGCTGAAATGCTAGTAACTGGTATGGATAAAGTTTCAAACCATACGAAATTTGCAGCAGTACGATTCGGTAATGTATTGGGTTCACGTGGTTCAGTTATCCCTGTATTCAAGAAACAAATTGAAAAGGGTGGCCCGGTAACTGTTACAGACTTTAGAATGCGTCGTTACTTCATGACCATTCCTGAAGCAAGTCGTTTGGTTATCCAAGCCGGTGCTAAAGCTGAGGGTGGCGAGTTATTTATCTTAGATATGGGTAAAGAAGTCCTAATCCTAGATCTTGCTAAGAAAATGATTAAACTATCAGGCTTTACTGAAAAAGAAATTCCAATTGTTGAAAGTGGTATTCGGCCTGGTGAAAAACTTTATGAAGAACTGCTACTGACTGATGAAACAACTGGTCAAAAAGTTGATGATAAGATTTTTGTTGGAAAAATTACCAGTCAGCCAATTGAAGAAATTTATGAATTCGTTGAATCATTAGACTTAACAGCGGTTAACGATGATACCTTAAACAAAAAGTTAGTTGATTTTGTTCACCGTGATGCGAAAACATCTGAAAACGGATAATGAGAATCAAGTGAAAAATACTATGAATCACAATATCTTATTGAAAATTTAAAAACTGGTATGGTAGACTGACATAGTTATGATATTATATTCAAATAGGAAGTAAATAATATGCATTATATTTGCTCGAGGAGGACGAGATGAACGACACCCAAGAAATCTCTTTAATTGAGATACTGAATATTCTTACTGCGAATATTTGGAAGATTATTTCAACCACTGTTATTGGGATTGTATTAGCAGCTTTAGTGACATTTTTCTTAATGACACCAAAGTATACATCTACAACTGATATTGTTGTGAATAACACTGCTACCGCTACTGCAGAAAATACAATCACACAAGCAGGTTTACAAGCGAACTTGACACTTTTAAATACTTATCAATCATTGGTAAGCCGTCCATTAGTGCTTGATCCCGCCATTGCAGATGTACCTGAAGCAGAAGGTATGACAGCTACTGAATTAGCAGAAAACGTTACAGTTTCTATGGATTCAGATTCATTACTATTTACCATTTCTGTAGAAAATGAATCACCGTATGTTGCTGCTAACTTAGCCAACGCAATTGCTGTATCTTTCTCTGAAGTTGTACAACAAGTGTTACAAGTAGAGAACGTTTCGATTGTAACCCCAGCTGAACCTGGTCAATCGCCAACTTCACCAAATGTCATTTTAAATATCATTATTGGTGCATTATTAGGATTGATTGTCGGTGTTGTATGGCAATTAGTAAATGCAATGTTAGATAATTCAGTTAAGAGCAGTGATATCGTTGAAGAGCTTGGTTGGACTTTATTAGGAACTATTCCACAAATGGATAAAAGTAAAGTTGAAGATACGCGCTTCAAAGGTAATGCAGTCAAAGATGGTTCTAGAAACCGTCGTCGTGTCTAGGAGGTTCAATTTTGTTTAAGAATAAAAGAAAACATTTTGACAAGATGAATGCAGAACAACGCCGAGGCGCTAGTTTAATTACTGTTACGCAACCAAATGATGTCATTTCTGAATCTTTCCGTCAAATCCGTACAAATATCCAATTCTCAATGGTTGACCGTGATTTTAAATCAATCATGTTCACATCATCTGGTAGTTGGGAAGGTAAATCCACTGTTACAGCTAACACTGCTGCTGTAATGGCGCAACAAGGCTTGCGTGTCTTATTAGTAGACGCTGATTTACGTAAACCAACAGTAGCTAAAACATTCAATATCAACACAACTGTTGGTTTGACAAGTTTACTAACAGATCATGATGCAAACATCATGGATACTGTAAACTATGTTGCGGATGCAAATATTTACATTTTAGCAGCTGGTCCAATTCCGCCAAACCCATCTGAACTATTAGGTTCAAACCGTATGGCTGAATTAATCGGCGAATTAGAAGAAATGTTTGACTTAGTTATTTTTGATACACCACCAATTCTAGCTGTTACCGATGCACAAGTTGTTGCAACGCGTGTAGATGGCGTGATTGTGGTTGTTCGTTCAGGAATTGCTAACAAAAACGAAGTACGCAAAACAAAAGATTTATTGGACGTGGTGAATGCCAACGTGATCGGTGCCGTATATAACGGTGAAGATGCCAATAAATTGGGTTATGGTTATGGCTACGGTTATGGCTATGGTCAAAGCGAAACAAGCAAATAATAGATTTCAAACTAAGGGATAGGGTTTCGGCTCTATCTCTTTTTTGTACTTGTGAATCGGTTTAGTCAAGACGGCCAGGGATTTCGATTGGTTTTTGGTATGGCTTTTGATAATGCTTTTGATTCTAGATGTGTTATCCTAGTCGAAGAAGTAAAATAACTTGTGAATTTCGGCAAAGGAGAATGTACGAATGGATTATAGACGATTTGGTGATGTATTAGTTGTACGACTTGATAGAGGTGAAGAGATTATTACTACCTTGGCAGAATTAGCTAAGCGTGAGAAAATCTCTTTAGCAACTGTTCAAGGGATTGGCGCTTGTGACCAGGTGAAATACAGCCTATACAATGTGGCAGAGCGTTCATACAGTCCTAACGAATTAAGTGAAGAGTTAGAGTTAACTTCATTGAATGGCAATATGTCGATGATGGACGGCGAACAATATAACCACCTACATGCTACATTTGGCCGTGCAGATGGGTCAGTAGTTGGTGGTCACTTGAACGAAGCCATTATTTCAGGTACCGGTGAAATGTTTGTTCATATGATTTCTGGTGAAGTGGAACGGTCGAAAGACGAAGCAGAAACCGGCTTGAACTTGTTCGATTTCAATAAATAAGGTCTTTGTTCGTCTGATTGGAAAATGAATGTTTTCTTACTAACAGAAAGTTTCCTAACTAACAAATTGTAAGCTAAAATCTTGTGTTAATTCGGATTTGAAATTATAATAGAGCTATCTAAAAAATATATTCAAAAATGAATGGAGAATAATGATGACAACAATGAAAGAGAAGTTTGGTTTTAAACCAAATGAAGGCTTGCAATTTGGCCTGTATTCTTTAGGTGACTATGCCCCAAACCCACATACCAACCAAGGGGTAGGGGAACAAAAAAGAGTTCAAGAATTAATCGAAACGGCTCAGCACGCTGAACAAGCAGGCTTAGATATTTTTGCCCTTGGTGAATCTCACCAAGAACATTTTGTCTCTCAAGCCCATGCAGTCATTTTAGGGGCCATTGCCCAAGCGACGAGTAAGATTAAATTATCCTCTTCATCAACTGTTGTATCGACATCTGACCCGGTTCGAGTTTACGAAAACTTCGCTACTTTAGATTTAATTTCTGACGGACGGGTTGAATTAGTAGGTGGTCGTGCCTCTCGAATTGGTTTATTTGAACTATTAGGTTATGAATTACGCGACTATGAAGAATTGTTCGAAGAAAAATTTGAATTATTAAATTACATCAACCAGCAAGTTGAAAAGGGTGAAAAAATCTCTTGGGAAGGGCAATTCCGACACCGTTTAAACCAGGCGGAAATTTTCCCTAAACCAAAAGACAACTTCATTCCAATTTGGCGTGGGGTTGGTGGGTCACCAGCTTCTGCAGTGAAAGCAGGACGTGCGGGTATCCCGATGGTCCTAACGACCTTGGCTGGACCGGCTATGGCCTTTTATTCGGCTGTAGAGGCCTATCATGAAGAATTAGCCAATCTAGGTATAGACCCAACAACCTATCCTTTAACGACAGCTTCTCCCATGTATATTGCCCCTACAGGTCAAGAAGCTTTGGCGGAATTTTACCCCCATGTAAAATCATCATTCTTACATTCAAATGGGTCTATTTTCCCTAAGCAACAATTTGCACAAGCCCGGTCGGTTCAAGACACCATGATGGCAGGAAGTCCAGAAATGATTGTTGATAAATTGATCTACCAATATGAAGTCTATGGTATGGACCGGTATATCGGCCAAATTGATATGGGTGGCGTTCCGATAGATAAAATCAAACGAACCATTGATTTACTAGGTGAAAAGGTCATTCCTGAAGTGAAGAAATATACTAAGAAAAACTAGTGATTTCTGAATTGTAAAAAATTCGAAAAACAACTAGTTTAAATCAACGATTGCAATATAACATTATGAATATATATAATTACAAGGAGCTGAAAATCACAAATTCAGCTCTTTTTCTTTGTGTAAAAGAATACAAACCACTATTAAAACCGTTATCTTTTTGCTGTATAATTCTCATCATAAGGACTTACAACAACATTTGCGAAGTAAATATTCAAATAAGGTTGGCGAAAATGGTATTTATGCATCACCTAATGATGTGCTAGGCTACGGCAAAGAATTTTACTTGGACCGTCCTTACACTTATGAAGACAGTCAAGGAAACAAATACGGATACGGATTCGGATTAAGTTACCAATAAAGCTACTTCAATCAAGAATACTTAAATAAAATAGCAGGTGCATCCAATTAGATCAAAAGGGTACACCTGCTTTATTTTCCTATTTCAGATAGTCATAATCCACGGGGCGTTGAATCATAGCTTTGAACTGGTCAAAATCTTCCGAATTCCCAAGTGCCCACATAGCCTTCATGACTAGGGCTTCGCTGGTGATATTGGCTGTTTCAATAATATGCTTTTCCCCTAGAATTGACTGGCCAACTGCATAGACCTCATAATCAGATCCTTCCATCGGGACCTGCGTGGTTAAAATCACATATTTTCCTTGGTTGACGGCTGCCCGAATTTGCCCTGCATAATCGAGAGCGGTTAATTGCGGAATCCCACCAATCCCAAAACCTTCAATAACGATGACATCCACCAAGTTACAATAGGCTTCAATGACTTGAGCTGGAAGGCCGGGAGTTAATTTAATCAAACCCACGCGCGGATTCAGTTGGTTGTAGAATTTAACTGGCCCTAAATCACTAGATTGATT
This sequence comes from Aerococcus sp. 150760013-2, assembly GCF_053627715.1. NCBI lineage: Bacteria > Bacillati > Bacillota > Bacilli > Lactobacillales > Aerococcaceae > Aerococcus > Aerococcus sp. 150760013-2. Next base: position 91,916 of record NZ_JBSEYI010000005.1, on the reverse strand, counting down.
TAAGATAGGTAAAACCCTTTGTGACCGGACAACTGCCCGGTTGGCGAAATCAATGGTTTGAAAAGCTTGGTAAGACCGAGACCGTACTTTGCGCGACCGGGTGCCCAGCAAAACTTCTCCATGGAATACAATTGATATAGCGTAAGCTTGGTCAGATATGGCGTAGGTTACAGCGTCTAGGATATTTTTCACGCCATCATTGCCAATTTTTGATAGGGGCACTTGAGACCCAGTAAAGACAATTGGTTTGGCGCTATTTTGAACCAGGTAAGATAGGGCAGCAGCGCCGTAAGCCATGGTATCTGTCCCGTGCACCACAATAAAGCCATCATAAGCCTCATATTGGTCCTGGATCACTTGGGCTACCTGCAGCCAATTTTCCGGCTGCATATTAGTTGAATCGATAGATAGCAGGTTGACTGCATTATAAGTAAAGTCTAATCCAGAAGACGCTAGGATTTCAGTTAGTTCTTGTTTGATAGTCCCAGCAACAAGTCCATGGTCAGAATCTTGAGCCGAAATGGTCCCACCAGTCAGTATAAATAAAACGCGCTTGGTCATGAAATGCTCCTTATTAAAAATATTTACGCCCATTATACCACGAAAAAGCGCACCAGATAGGATCATCCAGTACGCACGTTTCTGTTATCGTATGGTGATTACTGACGGATTTGCCCGTCGCCGTAAATCACATATTTATAAGTCGTTAAAGCTTCAATACCCATTGGTCCGCGGGCATGCAATTTCTGAGTTGAAATCCCAATTTCGCCACCGAACCCAAATTTATCGCCATCTGTAAAGCGAGAAGAGGCATTAACAACCACTGCAGCAGCATCAATATCATCCACGAATTGACGGGCTACTGAGTAGTCTTGGGTTACAATCACTTCTGTGTGGGCAGATGAATAAGTTTGGATATGTTCAATCGCTTCATTGTAGCCAGAAGTCACCTTGATTGCAATTTCGTAAGCCAAGAATTCCGTCGCATAATCTTCCTCATTGACAGGTAAGATATCGATTTTCCCTTGCAAGATTTCACGCGTTCTTTGGTCTCCGTGCACCACAACCTTGTCTGCTTTAAAAGATTCAACGATTTGTGGCAAAAAGGATTCTGCGACTTTTTCGTCGACTAATAGGTTTTCTAAAGCGTTACATACTGAAACCCGCTGCAACTTTCCATTTTTCAAAATGGCTAAAGCCTTGTCTAAATCAGCCGCTTCGTGCACGTAGAGGTGGTCGTTTCCAATACCGGTCTCAATCGTTGGCACAGTTGCGTTCTTAACGACATTTTGAATTAAGGCGGCACCACCACGTGGAATTAACACATCCAAGTATTGGTTCATCTGCATAAATTGAGTCGCTAAAGCCCGGTCAGGATTGTCGATCAAGTTAACCGCATCTGTTGTTACGCCAGCTTCTGATAAACCAGCTTTAATGGCTTCAATAATAGCCAAATTGGATTGAATCGTTTCGCTACCCCCACGTAAAATGACCGCATTACCGGCTTTAAAGGTTAGGGCAGTAGCGTCAGCTGTTACATTTGGACGTGATTCAAAAATAATCCCAATAACTCCAAGTGGTACACGTTTCTTCCCAATCTCAATGCCATCTTCAGTAAACCACATTTCATCCGTTTGCCCGATAATATCCGGCAAATTCGCCACCTTTTCAAAACCAGCGGCCATATCGTCAATCCGGCTTTCAGTTAAGGTCATGCGTTCAATAAAGCTTTCGGGGCGTCGACCAGCCTCTCGTGTATTTTCAATATCGGCCTGGTTAGCCGCTAAAATAGCCGCTTGGTTATCCCGTAAAGACTTGGCTATTGCTAATAAAGCCGCATTTTTTTGTTGGCTTGGCAACTTGCCTAATTCTCGTGAAGCCACCTTTGCAGCTCTACCAAGATTCACTAAACCTTGTGCATCAATCATGTCCGTACCTCCATTACATTAGAATTATGAGTATTTTCTCATTGTGTTCATTAATTATATCCATTTCTATTGAGAAAGGCTATTAGATTCGCTTATTTTGGCATGAAAAGAGTTCCAATTGATTCGCCCTTAACTAAGTCTAAAATCTGCATAGGATCTTCAGATGACATAATCACCGTCATTTGTCCGGATTTTAAAGACTCGTTAGCAGCCGTCAATTTCGTTTCCATTCCTCCAGTTGAAAAGGCCGAAACATCACCCTTAGCCATATCCATTAAGTCGTCAGTCACCTCATGCAAGACATCAAAGCGAACCGCATCAGGGTTTCGCTTCGGATTGTCATCATAAAAGCCGTCCACATCTGTTAGGAATATCAACAAGTCCGCGTCCATCGTCGAAGCAACCAAGGCAGATAGGGTATCGTTATCACCAAAACGGGTTTGGTGGTCCATTTCATCAACCGCTACCGCATCGTTTTCATTGATAATCGGTAAGATTTTTTGACCTAATAAGGCATTCATGGCATTTTTATAGTTGTTGTAAGAATCCGGGAAGTCGATAATGTCCCGTGTTAACAAGATTTGCCCGATAAATTGACTGTAGTAGTTAAATGACCGACTATATAAATTCATTAAAGCTACTTGTCCAACAGCGGCAGTCGCTTGCTGTGATGCCATATCGGTAGGTCGGCTAGTTAAGCCCATTTTGACAGAACCAACACCAATCGCACCCGAGGTTACAAGGATTACTTCCTTACCCTCTTGAATTAAGGTAGAAAGGGCCAAAGCTAGGCGGTCAATCCGGTTATAATTAATCTGATTTTGACTATTCAAAAGAGAATGTGTCCCGATTTTCACAACAATTCTCTCCGCGCTTAAAATTCCTTCACGATTCATCTCATTCATCCTCATCTAAAAATTTTGTATATTAAAAGTAGTTTTACTTTTTTTTAATCTAATTGAAATCTCACTCTGTTATTATAGCATAGAGGACCTGTGATTTTTAGGCAGGTAAAAGAGAAATGGGAAAAACGAGGAGTGACTCAAGTGTCAAAAATGAATATCAGTCTATTTAACAAGGCCTACATCGCCGTCGTCTTGGCCTTTATTTTAGTGCTTGCTACCTACGATATCAGCTACAGTAAGACCAACGCCGAAACAGAAACCACCACAAACCAGCCCACAGATACAAAAATCACCGAAGAAAGTGCCTCTTCAGATGATGAGAAAAAGGCTGAAGCACGTAAAGCTGAATTGGCAGAAACCATTACTACGCCAGTCGCATCAAACGCCACAAACGATGAAGAAGCCAGTCGAATGGCCGAATTTTCAGCCGACTATGCAGATGACATCCAAACTTATTCTGTGAAGGATATCGCAACAAATGTAGCTGCTACGCTGGAACTGGACGAAAATGCAGCCATGGCCCAGTTGCTGACAGACCTACCTAAAGAAGTTGATGTAGATTCAGCACAATATCAATTAGTCAATAAACTTAACCCATTACTTACCGAACCAGTGATGGATTTTACTTATGCAAGTTCAGGTAAACCCTATAACGCCACAATCACAGATGCTTATACTGCACTAATCGACGGTGCTACAAATGCTGGATATACACTTGCTACTATTTCAGCCCACCGGACAATTGCTTACCAAGCACAAAATGTGGAGAATGGTTTTCAAGATTACTTAGCTCAAGGCTACTCAGAATCAGAAGCGCGTGACCTAACAAATGCTTATTTTGCACCAGCTCAAGCCAGTGAACATTCAACTGGACTAGCCTTTGACTGGCTAGGCACTGAATGGACAGGTATAGGTGGCAGTTTAGATGAGGCTTATGCAGACCAACCATCAGCTCAATGGCTCGCAGAAAATGCCCCAGATTATGGCTTTATTTTACGGTACCCACAAGGAAAAGAGCAGGTAACGGGGTATAGCTTTGAGCCATGGCACTACCGTTATGTCGGTGTAGAAGCTGCGCAATATATCACTAAGTATGACATCACACTAGAAGAATTCTTAGCCCTAGTAAACTATCAAACAGCATTAACAGAAGAAGGCTTAGTTTAGAGGGCTGACTTAATTGTTCACAAACTAAAAGAAAATAGCAAAAAGCGCCCAAACATCATGTTCGGGCGCTTTTTACTGGATATATTTTTTTAGAAATTAAAGTCCATAGTTGCGAAGTAGTCTTCTGGTGTTTCAGGACGACGGATTTGTTTGAATGTGCCGTCTTCTTTTAACATGACTTCTGCTGAACGTAATTTGGCGTTGTATTGGTAACCCATTGAGGCACCGTGGGCACCAGCGTCGTGGATCCAGATGTAGTCGCCAATGTTTGTTTTTGGTAATTGACGGTCGATAGCGAATTTATCGTTGTTTTCACATAAACCACCCGTTACATCGTATGTTTGGTCGGCATTTTCGTCTTCTTTACCTAAAACAGAGATGTGGTGGTAAGCGCCGTACATTGCTGGACGTAATAGGTCAGAGGCTGATGCGTCTAATCCTAGGTAGTCTTTGTAAGTGATTTTTTCATGTAGGACTTTGGCTACTAAACCACCGTTTTCAGCTAACATCCAACGACCTAATTCGGTAAAGATGGCAACATCGCCCAAGCCAGCTGGTTGCATGATGTCTTCGTATGCTTGGCGTACGCCGTCACCGATGATGTCGATGTCTGCTGGTGTTTCTTCTGGTTTGTAAGCAACCCCAACACCACCTGATAGATTGATGAAGGCGATATTTAAATCAGTTTGGTCTTTTAATTCAACCGCTAATTCAAATAAGGTACGTGCTAATTTTGGATAGTATTCGTTGGATGTCGAACCTGAAACCAAGAATGAGTGGATGCCGATGTTTTTCACGCCGTAGTCTGCTAATTTTTGGAAGGCTTGACGGGTTTGTTCAGGTGTCATACCGTATTTGGCGTCACCAGGGTTATCCATGATGCCGTTCGCAACTTCGAATGTGCCACCTGGATTGTAACGGATACAAACTGTTTCTGGGAATTCACCTACATGTTCTTTGAAGAAATCAATATGTGTGATGTCATCAAAGTTAATGATCGCACCCAGTTCAGCGGCTTTCTTGAAGTCGGCTGCTGGCGTAACGTTAGATGAAAACATGATGTCGTGGCCAGAGAAACCAACTTTGTCTGCTAGTACAAGTTCTGTATAAGATGCACAGTCGACGCCCATGCCTTCTTCTTGCATAATTTTCAATACGTGTGGATTTGGTGTAGCTTTAACTGCGAAATATTCATGGAAGTTAGGGTTCCAAGAGAACGCTTTTTTAAGACGACGACAGCGGTCTCTGATACCGGCTTCGTCGTATAAATGGAATGGTGTAGGGATTTCAGCAGCAATTTCTTCAACTTTTGCCAGGCTGGTAAATGGACGTTTGTTTTGCATGAATTGTTGTCTCCTTTAAATTTAATCTTACTCTCATTATGAAGAAAATGGGTGGTTTATGCAAGCATATAATCCTTGTCTGGCAGCGACCTTATAAAAAAAACAATAATATGAAAAAACTATGTGAATTGGCTTGACAATTTTTTTATTTAAATCTATGATAATGCTATTGAAAGACGCAACTATATGAATGACAGCCATATTCAAGGGGATTTATTGATGAAAATGAACAGCCTACATACGAATAATCGCTTTTACTTTAGCTATTTTAGGTAGTTTGTATTTATGAAATCTGTTTTAGATCATAGATACAAACGTCAGTAAACAACTGAACCGTATCTATGATGGCTAAACATTTTGTTGCGTAACAAGTGGCCACGTAGAGATAAAATCTATTGTGGCATAGCTAGATATTTTAGCGCTATAAGCACCTATTTAGATTTTATCTGGATAGGTGCTTTTTTCTTTGGATTGATTGTAAAGGGGAGTAAATAATGAAAAGATTGAGCTTAAAGAAAGGCTTGGTGACATTAGTAGCGAGTTTAGCTATTTTTGCGGCTGGCTGTGAGAATGCTGAAGATAATGGCATTTTAGATATCGGTATTTTATCGATTATGGACCACAATTCCTTAAATGATGCGGAGCAAGGTTTTATTGATGGGATGACCGAACTAGGTTATGAAGAGGGCGTTGACGTGGTTTACCACCGGATGAATGCCCAAGGTCAGCAAGCCAACTTGTATCCAATGGCAGGACAATTGTTGAAGAATTCTGAGCTGGTTTTAGGTATCGGAACGCCAACTATTCAGGCACTAGCCGTGACGGAAGAGGAGAAAGCACTCCTTTTTACAGCCGTAACTGACCCTATAACAGCAGGTTTGGCAGAATCACTAGAGGGTTCGGGCCGAAATGTGACAGGAACAAGCGACCAGATGCCGGTTGAGAAGCAAGTTGAGCTATTAATGTCGATTAGACCTAAAGCGGAAAAAGTTGGCATCATCTACAACACGGGTGAGGTCAACTCGCAAATTCAAGCAGAGCAAGCTGAAGCAGCCATTGTATCGGCCGGTAAAACGCCAGTCATTCGTACGGTCACCTCAACTAATGATGTACAACAAGCCTTGAATTCTGTGATGTCAGAAGCGGAACTGTTATATATTCCAACAGATAATATCATGGCAGGGGCAGCGTCAACGGTGGGTGCGGTATCTGAACAATACCAAGTACCGGTTGTTGCTGGATCAATTGACCAAGTGGAAGATGGTGGACTAGCGACTTATTCATTAAACTACTACGAATTGGGCCGTCAAACAGCTGAAATGGCAGCACGGGTAATTGAAGGTGAAGATCCTTCGACCATGCCGATTGAGCAAGCGGAAGAATTAGAATTATACGTAAATGAAGACATGGCGGAAGCGCTGGGCATCGATCCTGACAGCATCCAAGTGGCAGAATAAAGGGAAGAAAGAGGTTTTTAATATGAGTGTTATTTTAGGCAGTATATCAGAAGGATTGTTATGGGGATTATTGGCGATGGGGGTTTACTTAACTTACCGAATCCTAAATGTGGCCGATATGACAGTTGAAGGGTCGTTTTCTTTAGGGGCAGCCTTGGTATCACGGTTAATTTTTGAATTTGCCATGGAACCTTGGATTGCCACCTTACTATCATTTGTCATTGGGGCAGGTGCTGGACTAATCACTGGTTTATTACATACGAAATTAAAAGTGCCAGCTTTGATTGCATCTATTATTACCATGACTGGTTTGTACTCTATTAACCTACGTATTTTAGGTCAAGCCAACTTGCCATTATTAAGTCAAAGTACTTTGGTCACTCAAATGCGTCAATTAATTGAAGACAAGACTTTAGCAGTTATCGTCATTGGTTTAATCATTGTTGTAGCCATCGTGGCCTTACTTAAATGGTTCTTCGATACGCAAATTGGTTTAGCCATCCGTGCCACAGGTGATAACTACATGATGAGTGAAGCCAACGGGATCAATACTGACTGGACAAAGATTATCGGCTTCATGGTAGCCAACGGATTAGTAGGTTTATCAGGTGGTTTATTAGCGCAAAACAACGGCTATGCAGATGTCAACATGGGTGTTGGGGCAATGGTTATCGGTTTAGCCTCAGTGGTCATTGGTGAAGCCATGGGGAAAAACATTACCTTTGTTAAACGCTTATTAGCGATTGTATTAGGGTCAATCATATACCGTTTACTATTACTATTGGTATTAGAATTAAACTTCAATCCAAACGACGTCCGTCTATTCTCAGCCTTAATCCTAGCCGTAGCGCTTGGGGTACCAGCTGTTCGTCAACACGGTAAAAAAGTTGTGAAAAATTCAATCACAAGTAAAGAAGCGTAGAAAGGAGATTGACCAATGACTAGCGTATTAACATTACAAAGCGTACATAAAACATTTGAAGCTAAAACACCAAACGAAAACCACGTATTAAAAGGGGTCGACCTAAAGGTAGAAAAAGGGGATTTCATCACCATTATTGGAGGTAACGGGGCTGGAAAATCGACTTTCCTAAATGCCATTGCCGGTTCGCTATTGGTAGACCAAGGAACTATTAAAATTGAAGATAAAGACGTGACCAAACTTACTGCTAACAAACGTGCGGGCCTAGTATCACGCGTATTCCAAGACACACGGATGGGGACTGCTAGCCGGTTAACTATCGAAGAAAACATGGCTATTGCAGACCGTCGCGGACACTCATTTGGATTTGGACGAGGGGTCAACAACAAGCAACGTGAACAATTTAAAGAAGCCTTGAAACTATTGGACTTAGGCTTGGAAAATAGATTAACTGCTGAAGTTGGCTTGCTTTCTGGTGGACAACGTCAAGCATTAACATTATTGATGGCAACTTTGAAAAAGCCAAAAGTCTTACTATTAGATGAGCATACAGCAGCCTTAGACCCTAAAACATCGGACATGGTTTTAAAATTAACTGGAGAAGTGATCCAACGAGATCAATTAACTGCCTTGATGATTACACATGATATGGAACAAGCCATACAAATGGGTAATCGCTTGTTGATGATGGACAATGGTCGCATCTTGATTGATATCTCTGGTGAAGAGAAGAAACAATTAACCGTACAACAATTATTAGACATGTTCAAAAAACAATCAGGACGTGCATTAAACGATGACGCTCTAATACTAGGGTGAGAGCGAGACCGTATATAAAATGATGCTCCATAAATGATGATAGTGATTCAAAATCTTTAGTATAAACTAGTCTCTAGTGGTTAGGCTAACTAGCTCACCAAGATGTGATGATGGACTCATCATGAATAATATCGTCTTTCTTTAGACGCAAAAAGACCGCCAGGGTTTTCCTAGCGGTCTTTTGATTTCTAAATTATGCTTCTACGGTTAGTTCTTCACCGATTGCTGCTAAACGTGCAACGATTTCATCGTGTGACCAACCTTTAGCTTGTACGTAACGGTTGCGTGGGTGAACACGGCATTCGTGTGTACAACCACCAAGATGTTTTTCTTGGTTTTCTTCTGAAGCTAAGATTTGTTTGTTACATTCAGGGTTACCACAGTTTACGTAACGTTCACATGGTGTACCGTCGAAGTAGTCTTTACCAACGATTGATGGGTCAACATGGTTGATTGGTACAGAGATGCGGTCGTCAAAGACGTACATTTTACCTTCCCATAAGTCGCCACGAGTTTCTTCATCTTGACCGTAGTTTTCGATACCACCGTTTAATTGACTAACGTTTTCGATACCTTCACGGATCATCCAACCAGAGAATTTCTCACAACGTACGCCACCAGTACAGTAAACAAGGACTTTTTTGTCCATGAATTTTTCTTTGTTTTCGCGTACCCATTCAGGTAATTCGCGGAAGTTACGGATATCAGGGCGGATAGCGCCTTTGAAGTGACCAAGATCATACTCATAGTCGTTTCGTGTATCTAATAAAACAGTATCTTCATCTAACATTGCTTCACGGAAATCAGCTGGATCTAAGTGGGTACCAGATAATTCGTTAGGATTTAAATCTTCTTCTAGGTCTAAAGAAACGATTTCTTCACGGTAACGTACGAACATTTTTTTGTGTGCGTAGTCATCCGCTTCGTTAATTTTAAACCATAGGTCAGAAAATTCTTCCATAGCGTGCATGTGTTCCATGTAGCGTTCAGTCGCTTCTTTTGGACCAGATACAGTACCATTGATCCCTTCATCACCAATTAAAATACGGCCTTTTAAGCCAAGTGATTTACAGAATTGTAATTCGTCTTTGGCGAATTGTTCTGCATCTTTAATAGGTACATATTTATAGTAAAGTAGTACCTGGAATTCGTTATTATTCATTTATTATTCCTCCATCATATTGCAGGTATGACTGCGAGTTTTTACGGATTACATTATAAGGCATAAACCAGGGATAAACAAGTACTAAATTTGTTTCGAATGTTTAGAAAATTCACAATCCTATTTTTACATTAGAAAAACATGCTATAATAGATTGTGAAATATGAATCGATTACATGAATTTTCAAGTAAATCGTTAGTAGGGGTTAGTTATGAATCATAAAGGAACCAAGACAATAGAAACGCAACATCTATTGTTACGTAAGTTCAAAACAAGTGATGCCAAGGACATGTTCAAGAATTGGGCAGGGAATACGGCAGATACAGAATTTGTTACCTGGGACAAGCACCAATCCGTTTCTGATAGTAAAAGCATTTTAGAGAAGTGGGATAAACGCAAGGACAGAAGTAAAACCTACAGATGGTGTGTGGAAGACAAATCTTCTGGAGAAGCGGTAGGAGAAATCGTAGTGACTGAAGTGCATAAAGACACCCAGGCAGCAGACTTAACCTTCTGTATGGGTCAAGCCTATAAAGACCAAGGTTTGGCGAAGGAAGCTTTAGAAAATATTGTGCATTTCTTGTTTAAAGAAGTGCAAATGAACCGTTTGTCTTTTGATCAAGATAGTCGAAATGAAGCTGACAGACAACTGGCTTTAGCCTTAAACTTCGAATATGAAGGGCTACGAAAAGCAGCTTTAGCCAATAATTCAGGTATTTCGGACAAAGCCTTGTATGGTGCTGTAAGATAGAATTTGAAGTGAATAAAGAAAAAGGTATGTGATAGAAAACATCACATACCTTTTTCTGTCGTTATTTATTATAAAACTTTGTCTAAGAATTCTTTTGTACGGTTGTGTTGTGGGTTACTGAAGATGTCTTCAGGTTTACCTTCTTCGACAACGTATCCGCCGTCCATGAAGATTACGCGGTCAGCTACTTCACGGGCAAAGCCCATCTCATGTGTTACAACGACCATGGTCATACCTTCTTTAGCAAGGTCTTTCATTACGTTTAATACGTCACCAACCATCTCTGGGTCAAGTGCTGATGTTGGTTCATCAAACAACATGATGTCAGGATTCATTGCTAAAGCGCGGGCGATAGCCACACGTTGTTTTTGTCCACCAGATAAAGAGTTTGGAAAAGCTTCTGCTTTATCCGCTAAGCCTACTTGCTCTAATAAAGACAAAGCTTGTTCTTTGCTGGCATCTTTTTGTGTCTTACCTAATTCAGTCGGGGCAAGGGTAATATTCTCTAAAACGCTTAAATGTGGGAATAGGTTAAAGTGTTGGAACACCATGCCGATATTTTGACGTGCTTTATTAATATCAATAGATTTGTCGGCAATATTTGTGCCATCTACTAAAACTTCACCACCGTTAATGTCTTCTAAGCGGTTTAAACAACGTAAGAATGTTGATTTACCAGACCCTGATGGTCCGATGATACAAACTACCTCACCTTGGTTAATGGTTAAGTCGATCCCTTTAAGGACCTCATTTTTACCGAAGCTTTTCTTTAAATCATTTACAATAACTTTTGCAGTTGCTGTTGTTTCAGCCATTTTCTCATCCCTCTCGGATTTAATTCTTATTCATCTATTCGTATATTTTCGATTGATAAATTTAATGGTATTTTAATTTGAAATTGTCACTTTGTCAACTTTTATCACAAGCTTTAATTTGTAATGTAAACAATGAGGGTCACTGATTGATTGCCCAGGGGTATTTTGTTATATTTTGTGTATTAGATTGGACAAAAAAGAGAGGTATTAAATTGAAAAAAGTATTAGCAGCTATAGATATTCAGCAATTATTCATCATCACTTTGGGGACTTTAAGCATGACCATTGGTTTGTATTTCTTCTTAGTACCTGATTCCCTTGTTGGTGGGGGTACTGGAGGTATGGCGCAGGTATTGGCACCATTTATTCCGCTACCTTATTCAGTGATCCTTTTTGCCATTAATATAGTCTTACTGGTCATTGGGATTATGGTGATTGGTAAGGAGTTTGGTGGGACAACCCTGTATTCTGTCATCCTCTATTCAGGCTTTTATGCCTTATTCGAACGGTTTGTACCAGTTACAGGGGCAGTTGCTGATGATCCCTTGGTCAACTTGATTTTGGGGCAAGTCCTCCTTTCAGCTGGTGTCGGCTTAGTTTTTAATGCCGGTGCTACAACTGGTGGGGTAGATATTATTGCCAAGATAATGAACATGTACCTACCTGTCACCTTTGCGACAGGGGTCATGATTTCCGATATGACTATCTTGCTTGCGAATATGCTGGTATTTGGGATTGAACGTGGATTGTATGCCACAATCGGGGTCCTACTGGCCAATGTCGTTGTTGACCGCGTAATCACTGGTGGTTCTGCAAGATACAACGTGAATATTACGTCAGAAATTGCTGGGGAAATCAACGATTTTATTTTGATAGAATTGGCCCGTGCGACAACAATCTATACGGCTAAGGGTGGATACACTAAGAAATCACGTGCGGTGATTACTACAGTTGTTGACCGTGAAGAATTATTACGGTTGAAAAACCAAGTAACTGAAATGGATGCGAATGCTTTTATGTATGTGTCGCCAGTATCTGAAGTGACTGGGCGCGGATTCTCTTTTGAAGTGAGGAGAAAACAGTCTCGAATTGCTAAACTAAGAGCGCGTGCTTTGAAAGGAAAAAATTCTAGTATCAACAATTAGCCTTTTTGTTCCAATAATCATGTATAATTAAGGTATATATCATAAGAATGATAGCAATACGAACGGAGGGCTAGTGTGAGAACAGATGAACTATATTCAAAGTTGATTAATTTAGGATTTATTGAAAACTATTATGTAGCTAGCAAAGAATACAAGGATGGGTCGAAGCATCGTATATTAAAAATTTACGATGATGATTCCAAACTGGCTGAAGTAGCTTTAGACCAACCATACATGATTCGTACAACTTATGAAGGTTTTGAGGCAAGAAATGAACTCGAAAAACAAGCCTTATTAACCTTACTCATCAACTATGCACAAACACCAATTGAAGGACGGCAGTCAGCCCTATATTTTGCCTATTACCATGATTTAAATAATATTGTGCATTTTATTAAACGCCTACGAAACAAACGTTTAACGGACGATATGATTCCATTAGCTTATTTTACTACGCTAACACCAGAACAAAGAGAAAGCTTCTTATTCTCAATGTCAGAATTTGATGATTTCCCGGAGGCATATCGACCACGCTTTACCCCAGATTCGTTTGTTAAAGTTATTTCTTATGAAGAGTTTTCACAAAATATCCATGACCGCTATAATCTGGATATGCCTGAGGCTGAACCATCATACAGTAAAGCTGATGAAGCAGATGAAAATATTGATAGTGAAGAGGATAACCATTTAAATTCTGGGGATATTCACGATATTTCAGATTTTCGAAGAAATGGTGAAGATGATAAACCTGAATAAAATATGATAAAAAAAGAAGCACGATGTCCATGGAAATTCTAGGGTATCGTGCTTCTGCTATTTCGTCTCTTAAACCACTATAGAATAGACTGTGTACTTTGTTGTGCATACTTCTTCGGAGAGGTGTTGAATACTTTCTTGAATGAACGGTAGAAAGTAGAATAGTCACCGAATCCGGATGCGTTGGATACGTCTTGTAAGGACATTTTGTTGGTGCTCATATGATTGATTAATTGTGCAGCATAGTTGGCACGTTTCTCAATCAAATATTCGTGGAAATTTTGGTTCATTTCTTTACGGAATAATTTTGATAAATAATAGGGCGAAATATCAAATACTTGTGTAATCCGGTCTAATTGTAAGTCAGATTCTTTAAAGTGCTGGTCGATATAGTAGATGATGTGACTAAAGTGCTTGTCATCTTTATAATCACCAGACATAGACGGGATTTTCTTCGCATGGTAGACATTCATCAATGAATGGTATAGGTAAAAAGCAGTTACGAAGGTAGTATCTTCTACTTCTTCATCACCATGAGTAAGAATTTTATTTAAATGAGTAATTGTCTTATCTAGATTTTCTTTATCTAAACGGTAATGACCCGGTTCATTATAAAAGCAAATAATATCTTCAAAAATATTATCATTTACCATAGCATATTGATGAATCAAATTCTCAGGCACCATACAGATATAACGGGTATTATTAATGCCTTCTTCACTAGACATTAAATGCGGAACGTTAGGTGGAATGATCATAATATCACCATTGTAGAGTGTGTAACTGGTATCATTTACGATAAACTGACATTGATTGCCTAAGTAGAATAGAATTTCAAGATGGTCATGATAATGCATACTAGTAGTAATTCTAGAATATTCTGCAAGATCCATTTCATTAAGGTTTAATTGTTCCTGATTGTTATAGGACTTACGCATCATGGTGCGACGCTCATCATGATAGCTAAGAGAGAAATGTTTCTGAAATGTATTAACCGCTAATGCTTCCAAGATTTCACCTTCTAATTTAACTTTCTTAATATAATTATACTTTGCAATATTTAACTTATGTCTATAGTGTACTAAACTTCTACAAGCGGTTTCAAGGCTTTTTATAATTTAATTTTAAGAAAGGGATTGTGCCGTAAAAATCCTGTAATATATGTTATAATTTAAGGGAAGATGAGGCCTTTGATAACCAATGCCAGTTTTAATCTCATGCAATACAGTATTTTACAACAGTCAGGAAAAATACAATTTTTAACACTGCGCAACTTTAAAAGCAAAAATGAAAGAGTATTTTAAAGGCTTTTTGGTTTCAATAGCACAAAAAAAACAGTACAATAAATTTTGGTGTAATGAAGAACTTATTTTATGCTGAAATTTATTGCTTTAGGAGACGAGCTTATGGATAAGGACCAAGAAAAACTTATACAAAGAATTCAAGCTGTGCCAACTGATGATTACAGCTACTGCATTCAAGTTATCTCTAAAATTTTAAGAGATAACCACAAACACACCAGCGATGAAGCTTTTATTAAAGCCTTCAATGAAGTGATGACAGAGAAATTCCCGAATCAATCAACAGATTACAATCAAATGATTGCTGAAATTAAAATGCAAGATGATGCCGAATTCGTCAAACGCATTCGCAACATTACGGCAGTCGACCCAGTCCGTGCTAATTTTGAAATGTCATTATACATTCGCCGGATGGAAGACGATTTCGACCGATTCACACCAAAGAAAAATATTAAAAATTTAAGTATTTATGATGAACTAGACCTTTTCCAATTTATCTATAATAATGATACAGGTTTAGAATTATCACCAACTACGCGCGATTATGCGGGTATGTATGTGGAGTATGCCAAAGTGCAAATTAAAGCGAATAAATGGCGTGAAGCGATTGACTCATACCAACAAGCCTTATTATGGAATCCCTATGATGTAGATACCATCTACGCCTTAGCGGAACTATACCAAGAAATGGAACAGTATGGGATGTCTTACCCAACCATTCTTAATGGCTTGAGTTACTCACTTAGAGTAGAGGACCTAGCTTATGGTTTTGCTTTAATCGGGGACTTCTACTACCGTAAAGAAGACTTTGAAAAAGCTTATACGTTATACCATATTTCCCTTATGTGGAATGAAAATGACAATGCCAGAGCAGGTTTGGAGGTCTTAGAAGAATTAGACCGCGAGTGGCCAGCAATTCTTGAAGGTAAGGAACAAGAAGCCTTCCTTGATGATCTGGGCTTAAACGACTACCCATCAGTGGATATGTTAACAGCTTTAAAAGAAGCCGCATTCCGCTTTAACGAGCACGACCAATATGAAGCGGCCTATGAATATTTAGCCATTTATGAAGATATCTTAGGAAACGTTGACCCGCAAGTGACGGCAGTTTTAGACCAACTAGAAGCTGACCATCCTGATTTATTGATGGAAGAATTGGACCATGATCACGACCACCACCATCATTAAGCCATAAAAATTACAGAGACGAGACCAATTACAATTCAGTAGCGGGACTCGTCTTTTTTTTCGAAAAATAATCACTGCCAGAAAGCTGGCTTGTGATATAATTGTTGCATACAAAAATTGAGCGCGTGCAATAAAGGAGAATGTTATGATACCTAGATATACCCGTCCTGAAATGGGGCAAATCTGGTCACAAGAAAATAAATATGCATCTTGGTTGGAAGTTGAAATTCTTGCAACAGAGGCATGGGCGGCCTTAGGTGAAGTCCCTAAAGAGGATGCGCAAGCCATTCGTGAAAAGGCCACTTTTGATGCAAAACGAGTGGAAGAAATTGAAAAAGAAACCCGTCATGATGTGGTTGCCTTTACCCGTAACGTGTCTGAATCATTGGGCGAAGAACGTAAATGGGTGCATTATGGCTTAACGTCTACTGATGTTGTGGATACAGCTCAAGGTTACCAATTAAAACAAGCAAATGATTTAATTCGTAAAGACTTAGACCGATTCTTGCAAGTGTTAAAAGCGCGTGCGATTGAACATAAATACACTGTTACAATGGGCCGTACCCACGGTGTTCACGCTGAACCAACGACTTTTGGTTTGAAAGTAGCGCGTTGGTATTCAGAATGTAAACGAAATATCCAACGTTTTGAAGCGGCTGCTCGCGGTGTTGAAGCAGGTAAAATTTCTGGTGCAGTAGGTACTTACGCCAATGTACCGCCATTTATTGAAACTTATGTATGTGAACACTTAGGCATTAACGCACAAGAGATTTCAACGCAAATCCTACCACGTGACCTACACGCTGAATATATTTCATCACTCGCTTTAATCGCTACAATGATTGAAAATATTGCGACCGAGGTCCGTTCACTACAAAAATCGGAAACACGTGAAGTGGAAGAATTCTTTGCAAAAGGGCAAAAAGGTTCAAGCGCAATGCCACATAAGCGTAACCCAATCGGTTCAGAAAACATGGCTGGATTAGCCCGTGTCGTTCGTGGTCATATCATGACTGCTTATGAAAACGTGACCTTATGGCATGAAAGAGATATCTCTCATTCATCGGCTGAACGCATTATCCTACCAGATACAACAATCTTAGTAGATTACATGTTACATCGTTTCGCAAACATCATGGAAAAACTAACCGTATTCCCTGAAAATATGAAACGCAACATGGATGCTACTCACGGTTTAATCTACTCACAACGTGTATTGCTAAAATTGGTTGATGCAGGCTTATCACGTGAAGCAGCCTACGACTTAGTACAACCTCTAACTGCAATCGCTTGGGACGAAGGCAAGCACTTTAAAGGGCTTGTAGAAGCCAATGAAGAAATCACTAGTCACCTTGATCAAGCAGCTATTGATGATGCATTTGACTACCACTACCATATCCAAAAAGTAGAGGACATTTTCGAAAAATTAGGAATAGTAGAAGAGTAGATTATTAGCAAAATTGCAATGACTGTATACAAAAAAAGCTCACGGTACTTAACCCAGATTAGGGCAAGTACCGTGAACTTTTTGTTTGATGTATGAAAAAACTTGTTGCAAGTAGCATGATTCAGCACTATTTTGTCCGATCCTGGACTGAGGGTGGTGCCACTGCTTTTAAGGCTATGATAGGTAAAGAGACAGCCGACGACTGAAATCAATAAATCAATAAATCTATAATCAAAAAAAAGAGATTCTTATGAGTCTCCTTTTTTTGGTACCTGATGCGGTCTAATATGATAATGCTTAATAAAGGCTCTATAGAAGTTACTATAATCATTAAAGCCAGCTTTTTGCCATGACTCCGTGATAGACAAACCATTTTCAATCAGGGTATAGGCATAGCCCAACCGCAAGTCCAAGATGAATTGGTAAATGGTTGAATGGAAGTAAGGCTGAAATACTCGGTTGACAGTTGACGTTGAAATGTCGAACTTGTCTGCGATGTCTTGAAGGGTTAGGTCTTTTCGGTAGGAATCAACAATAAAATGTTTAATTTCGTAGGCTAAAATTTCTCTTTCAGACATCTCTAATCGGTTTTGGTTTGAAGCAGAAGAAAGTCGACACAATTCAAGGAATATGGTCGATACAATACTAAAGATCATTTTCTTTTGAATGTTATCTTCAGGTCGTTTCAATTCCAACTGTAATTGAATCAAAGTTTGTAGTAGATGTTGCCAAGTGACGAAAGAGAAACTGAAGACATGGGGTTCATCAAAAATGTGTTTAACTTCAGGCGTTTCCACAAAATCATTGGCAATGGCATCTAAGTAAGGTTCGCCTAGGGATAAAATATAGGCATATATTTTTTCTTCTGTTGGTTTGTGGTCGTCAACGTGAGGATCACAGTCTTTTTCCGGTAAGATTAACCGTCTCATAATCGGTTCAGGTAAGACAACAATTTGACGAACAGAGACGTCAATTTTCTTGTCGGCTAACTCAATAGAGAAGGGTCTAAGGGGAATCAAGAGTTCGTTTCGATGGAAAGAAGAACGATTATAAATGTCAACCATTTGCTGATCAACTTTTTTTAGTTTGATTCGAAATGGAGGTGTTCCAGTTGGCATAAATCAAAACTCCTATTTTACATATTCAATCTATCACTTATCAGCTGCAATAAAAGAAAGAGCGTGCACTCATAAGGTACACACCCTTTAATATACCACAATTTACTTCAAAATTGAAAAGACTATAGCAAATTCAATCGTTTCATTTCAGCTTCTAGTGCAGCCACTGTTTCCTCTTGGGCAGGGACTAGTGGTAGACGCACTGAACCTGTATCGAAACCAAGCATAGACATAGCTTTTTTGATTGGAATTGGATTTGGTTCACTGAATAAAATGTCGATTAACGGTTTAAAAGTCGTTTGAATTTCAGCCGCTTTTTTAAAGTCGCCATTTAAGGCATAATGAGTCATTTCATGTACTTGTTTTGGTGCAATGTTAGCCAAAACAGAAATCACCCCTTGGCCACCCAAACTCATTAATGGAATAACCGTATCGTCGTTTCCAGAGTACACATCAAAATCAGGACCAACGTGGTAACGCGCATCCACTGCATTGGCTAAATCACCAGTTGCATCTTTAATCGCGACAATGTTTTCGATATTTTTAAGTTCCGCCAATGTTTTTGGTGCAATAGACATACCTGTACGTCCTGGTACATCATATAAGATAATAGGCGTCGTTTTTACAGCATCTGCAATGGCACTATAATGCGCCAATAAACCAGCTTGGCTCGTTTTTAAATAATAAGGCGTTACAGAAAGAATAGCATCTGCACCTGCGGCTACACAGTCTTTCGTTAATTGGATTCCGTGGGCAGTATCATTAGACCCAGCACCAGCAATCACGGGCACACGGCCATTGACTTTTTCCACACAGAATTTTACTAATTCAACTTGTTCTTCGTCAGTTTGTGTTGAAGCTTCACCAGTTGTTCCGGCAACGACAATGGCATCTGTACCATTTTTAATTTGAAATTCAATCAACTCCGCAAACACATCGTAATTGATATTTTGTTCTAATGAATTATCGTAAGGGGTAACGATGGCTACCGCAGAACCTTTAAAAATTGTCATGAGAATCCTCCTATATTGTTCGCACTTTGTAATTGTCTTTATGAAAAAACGATCAGATAGCTTGAGTATAAAAAAAGGCAGACAAGAGCATCACTCTATGTCTACCTAGGAAAACGTGTCAAAAAATACTGATAGCATTCAATAACCCTAACAGTTTTTAATCCCTAGCATAAGACAAGCGCTCCTCACCTTAATGGGCATTAAGGTTTGACAGGGATAACCCTTTTAGGTATTACCCCCAACACAGAAAATCTGCATTTCGGCACAACCACCTTTCACCATCGGCTACTGATTGGTTGCGCATCCTCTATATCTATACTTTCTATTTGTATAATCGTTAGTTTAAAATTAACATGACTATCCACTAAAGGCAAGGATTAAATGAAAAAACTATTAGATTTCGAAAGCGTTATTTCATTTTCTTTTTCTTATTAGAGGTATATTCTCTGGGCAATCGTTGGCCTAAATTCGTCAAGACTTCATGGGCAATCGTTCCAGCATGACTAGCAACGTCCACTACATCAACAGTTTGGCCGCCATTTGTCCCGATTAAAGTCACCTTAGCGCCAACAGGCATCTCATGGGGTAGGCGAATAATCATCTGGTCCATACAGATCCGGCCCACACTCGGGCACCGCTCGCCGTCAACAATGGCATCCAAGCCCAAATAACTTCTTTGCCAGCCGTCCGCGTAGCCAATCGGTAAGGTAGCCACCCATTCATCCGCACCGGCCACATACTCAGCCCCGTAGGAAATCGTATCGCCCGCATGCATTTGTTTGACGTAGATAATTTCCGTCTCCAAAGTCAATGCTTGCTTGAAATCAACAGGTGACGCCACATCTTCCATACTTGGAATGGATCCGTATAAGCCCAGGCCAAGTCGCGCAGCATCCAAAGTTTTTTCCGGGTACCAAAGGCTTAAGGCAGAGTTTGATTGATGGAAAAGGGGGGTGTACCCTAATGCTGAGTAGTCCAATTGACCAAGCAAACCTTCAAAAAAGTCAGATTGGGCTTGAACCTTGTCCTTACCATGGTCAGTGAAGGAATCAGCGGTTGCATAGTGGGTAAAGACTGAAGCCAACTTAAATTTCTTCGGATGTTTGGCAATGTAATCAATGATTTTTTGCGCTTTTTCAGCAGATCGCACGCCAATCCGCCCCATCCCAGAATCCACTTTAAGGTGGACATTCAATCGATGAAGGCGAGAAAAGTCTTTATCGTGTTTCTTGGCGTATTTTAAATAGTCCAAGCTAGAGACTGTCACACCAATTTCTAAATTAGCTAAAAGCCAAGCATCGTCTGGATCAGTCAAACCTAAAATCATGATAGGGGCAATAATCCCAGCGTCTCTTAGTTCTAACGCTTCATCCGCAACTGCGACCGCAAAACCGTCCGCACCGCGAGATTGGAGGGCGTCAGCTATTTTGACGGCACCTAAACCATAGGCGTCAGCCTTAACAACTGCCATGACAGCTTTATTACCGATATGCTTTTTAATAGCGAAATAATTATGAATAATCGCATCTAGAGACACGCTGGCCTTACTAGGGCGATGATAACTAATGGTCATAGTTTAAACCTCTCTTTAATCACATGGATTGATCGAAATAGATAGGAAAGGGCGTTAATATCGCGCATTTCACTTCTCATTTATTATACCACGTGTGGGTGAAAACTCGAAAGAAGGGTCTCTAACTTAAGGAAAAGCTAAGTTAGTTCAACCCTAAGGTAACCTTAGTGGTCAGTTAAACGTCTTCAGAAGTAGAAATTTGTAGAAACTTCGGTACATGGCTATTGTAAATAAGGATCCAAGGAACAACTCGGTCTCTTGGAAGAATGTACTCGATTCCAACAGCGACAATGGCACCCAAGAAGGTATCTAATACCCGAAGTAGCGCATATACATATTGATTGTCCGCTGGAATATTGAAGACAATGACAAGGAAAGTGGCGCTACCACCAATAACCCCTTGTGGATTCTTAACTAGAAGGTTGGTTTGAATCGTAATTAAAATACCTAAACCGCCTAAAAGTGCAGTAATCAAATAATGGTCAGGCAATAAGTTATGTAAAAAAATAAAAACTAATGAGGCAAAAGCCCCACAAACAATGGCTAAGGTTCTGCGCAAACCAAAAGAAAGCGACGAAGTGACGTCAGCCCTTTGTGAAAATACCGCTGAAAGGGCAGCGATTTGTGGGTCAATAGAGATAAATGCTGAAATAAGAACAATCATAAAGACACTCAAAGAAGTCTTCAAGGTCCTCATACCAACGTGAAAATTTTGTTTCACTGAAATAAGCTCCTTTAATTAAGAGGGAAAGTTGAAAAATTCCCCTTCTCTACAATTTGAATTTTCTTGTAAATAGATTATACTAGGAATACTTGATGAAATGAACTAAATAATGAAGGTGGTGCACTAGGTGAAGCGGCAAACATATCGCCAAGCGAAAAAGGAGCTTGAACGCGAGAAGAAGAATAACCAAAAAAAATATGGAAAAAATTTTTCAGATGATATTAAATCCTTGGTCCCTGAGACGACACTCACACAGGATACTGCTGAATTTAACGTCGAAACGTTTGCGGAAACACCTTTGCCAAAAGAAACCTTCCAAGACTTAGACACCAATGAAATCTTCTTTGAAAGACAAAAACAGAAACAGTACTTTTGGTCAGGTTCAAGCAATCACTCACGCAAAGTACTGGTATGGATCATTCTAGCCCTCGCCATCCTAGCAGTAACCTTGCTCGGACCGCGCGTATTCGAATTCTTCCAAATGATCTTTAAGTAGAAAAGGTGCGACAGAAGTCGTTAAGAAATAAACCACTAGAATACAAGCAAAAGCTCCCTTCACTTGTCGTGTTGGGAGCTTTTTTGAAGCTTATATTTTTAATATTTGAAATCATAAAATGAAAAATAGGGCATTTGTGGCCTGGGTGGTCTGTATTAATTTGGACGTTCCTTGAAAAGTGAAGCCAAAGCCTTCTTTATTACGAAATATATCTAAATTACTACATAGGGTATATAAACATAGATCTAAAAAACACGACAACTGTCGTGTTTTTTAGTGTGTAATGTTTTATTTTGGTTGAATAATAATCATATCTTTGGTGAAGTGGTTCAAGTTTTCAGTGCGACCATCATGTGCAATCACTAAATCTTCAATACGAACGGCTGTATTACCAGTCAGGTAAATACCAGGTTCGATTGAGAAGATATTGCCATCTTTAATGGTATCTGTATTAGCTTTTGACACATCGCCTTTTTCATGAACTTCGCGTCCAATGAAATGCCCTAGTCGGTGGGTAAATTGGTCCCCGTATCCTTGGGCTGTGATGTAATCACGCGCTGCAGCATCCACATTTGCCAAAGTTTCGCCAACTTTGACCGCATCAATGCCACGTAAATTGGCTTCCAGTACGATGTCGTATACCCTTTTGGCCTCAGCACTAGGCTCACCGTAATAAACGGTACGGGTCATGTCGGAACAGTATCCTTCATGTTTACAGCCGATATCAATGACAATCGAATCACCGCGCTTCGGCAAGGTATGGTCAGATTCATGGTGTGGGTCAGCGCCGTTTGGACCGTAAGCGATAATGGGTTCGAATGAAAAGCCGGCATCTGCACCTTCTTCATCGTAAATGCGGGCTAATTCATCTACGGCAGCCAATTCGTCCAAACCAAGTGGTAAGACTTCTTCGATTAAACGAGCCATGGCACGGTCGTTAATATCTGAAGCTTTACGCATTTTTTCTTGTTCTTCAGCGGTTTTAATGGCTCTTTGGGCATCAACTAAGTCAGATCCTACTTCAAAAATGGCCTGGTTGTATGTTTTGGCGATGGCTAATAGTTGGTCAGCCCGCCACAATTTATCCACGCCGATTCGTAGTGGGGCGTCGGTTGCTGGAAAATCCGCTAGATTTGCGAAGGCTTCAACGATTGTATAGTTATCATCTACCCAAGTGACGTCAACTCCAGCTAATTCGTCGAACACAAATAGCTTGTTAGCAATAATTTGTGGATCTTTTTCCGGTTGGATAATTAATAACCAAAAACGTTCCATAGGGTCAAAAATGACACCGGTGTAGTAGTCGATGGATGCCTTGTCGCTAATGATTAGGGCATCTAGGTTGTGGTTTTTAACTTGTTGTTGAATGGTTTTTAGTCGGTTGCTATGTTCTTGATCCATATGTCCTCCATCTCGTCTTACAGATAGCCGTCAGAAGAATCTTCACTATATTTCTCTTCAGCTTCTGGATGTTCCTCAATATATTCCTCAAATTCACGTAAGGTCATACCATCATGGGCTTCAAGGAAGTCCTCGCGACGGTCTTTACGGTATTTGACCATTTTCTCTTTAAATATTTCACCAGTAGTTGGCGGTGTCCAAGAAACGGCGTTGGCGCCAGCTTCGATTACCTTACGAATGGTGTCTTCATTCTGACCACCGGTTGCGATAATCGGCACATCTGGGAAATCCCGGCGAATCCGTTCAACTATAGCGGCTGTTTCTTTGCCACCAGAGACGTTTAGGATATCCGCACCGGCAGAAATTCGTGCATCAATATCGTTATAGGCAGAGACAACTGTCGCTACAATTGGAGAGTCGACGGTGTGTTCAATATCTAGAATATTTTCTGCGGTCATCGGGGCATTCACCACAACCCCTTGAACGCCTGTTGCTTCGGCAAAAAGGGCAATATCTACGCTACGCTTACCCTGAGTTGTACCACCACCAACGCCAGCAAATACAGGTTGACTGGCTACTGATGTTACTGCTGAAATGATTGCAGGATGCGGGGAGAATGGGTAGACAGCTAAGACGGCATCCGCATTACAATATAGGATTGTGGCGACGTCAGTTGTAAAGACGAATGATTTCAAAGTTCGTCCAAACACGCGAATACCCGATGCTTCGTTAATAACTTCTGGCACCATCACCATATCGCTTCTAAATTGCGAAGAGATATTTTGAGAGCCGTTTTTTGGTTGATTCAACGTTATAACCTCCATTTAATTGATTGAATGGGTGTTTCAAATAGTTCTAGTCTTATTATAGTACTTATGTAAAAAGAATGACAATTCAAAATTTCGACAGGGCGTCATATCAAATAAAAAGCTGTTCAAATAATTCGATTATGAAATATAAATTAACATTGATATCGAAACATGTTAAGAAATCTATCAAAAAATTTGACACCTATTTAAGAAATGATTAGAATTATTTTATCTTTATGCAAAAATCCTGTTTACATTCTAGTTTATTGCAATTGTATTCAAAAGGAAAAATCAAATAAGAAGAGGTGCTATGATGATTACATTTGATCATGTTGAAAAATATTATGGTAAATTCCACGCGTTGAAAGACATAAATCTGAAGATAAATGAGGGTGAAGTTGTGACCTTAATTGGACCCTCTGGTTCTGGTAAATCAACTTTGATTCGGACGATAAATGCTTTAGAAAAGGTAGATTCAGGCCATTTAATTGTTGACGGGAAAGATATTACAGATCGCAACACTGACATCCGTCAAATTCGCCGCGACTGCGGTATGGTGTTCCAACACTTCGAATTATATCCTCACATGACCGTGTTAGAAAATGTGACATTGGCACCTTTAAAAGTCTTGAAGAAAACTGATAAAGATGCCCAAGATAGAGCAGAGCGTTTATTACAACGGGTAAATATGTGGGATAAACGTGACGCATACCCAAGTCAATTATCTGGTGGGCAAAAACAACGTGTTGCCATCGCACGTGGTCTAGCTATGCGTCCGAAAATGATGCTATTTGATGAACCAACTTCAGCCCTTGACCCAGAAATGGTTGGGGAAGTATTGGACCAAATGAAACGTATCGCTTTTGAGGATAACATGACTATGGTTGTTGTAACGCATGAGATGGGCTTTGCCAAGGAAGTATCGAATAGAACCATCTTTATGGCAGAAGGAGAAATTTTAGAAGACCGTCCATCGAAAGAGTTCTTCGAAGATCCTCATGATGAACGTGCCGTTCAATTCCTAAGCAAGATCTTAGTCTAATCACCAAGTCACGCTTAAGGAAAGAGGGGGATACTATGAAAAAACTATGGCGAATTGTTGCGCTAGTGGCTTTTGCTTTCTTGGCTACGGCCTGTACAAGCTCTGCTACAAGCCAACAGGATATTGCTGAGCGAATCGACAGCGAAGCCTACCCGGTCATCACTTGGGGGGTAAAAGTCGATACCAACTTATTTGGGAAATATAATATTGAAGGAAACCGTATCGAAGGTTTTGATATCGATATGGCGAAAGAAATTACTAAGCGTGTCGGTGGGGAAAATGCCGAAGCAGAATTTGTTGAGGTAACCTCCAAAACCCGCATTCCTTTACTGAAAAATGGGAACGTAGATGCT
This sequence comes from Aerococcus sp. 150760013-2, assembly GCF_053627715.1. NCBI lineage: Bacteria > Bacillati > Bacillota > Bacilli > Lactobacillales > Aerococcaceae > Aerococcus > Aerococcus sp. 150760013-2. Next base: position 66,280 of record NZ_JBSEYI010000005.1, on the reverse strand, counting down.
TTGATTGCCACCATGACCATCTCAGAAGAGCGGTTAAAACAAGTTGACTTTAGTCAAGTGTACTTTGACGCCGGGCAAGCCTTGATGGTACCTGAAGATTCTGATATTGAAAGTGTTGAAAGCTTGACGAGTGAACATACCGTTTTGGCAGTAAAAGGGTCTACATCAGCCCAACGAATTAAAGAAGCAGCGCCGGATGCGAATATCTTAGAGTTAGAAAACTACGCTGAAGCCTTCACGGCCTTAAAATCGGGTCAAGGAGACGCAATGACTACTGATAATGCAATTTTATTAGGGATCATTGAACAAAATCCGGGTTACAAAATTGCTGGCTCAACCTTTACAACAGAACCATATGGTATTGCCATCAACAAAGGTCAAGATGGCTTCTTAAATGAAGTAAACCAAGCCATTGATGACATGGTAGCTGATGGTACGTATCAAGAAATATATGCAAAATGGTTTGGTGACGATACTGAGTCATCAATTGCAGAGTAGGGAGGTTGAGCACATGTTTGAATTATTAACAAATTATTCTGATTTAATTATCGAAGGATTTATCAATACCTTGATTGCATCAGTGATCGCTCTGATTGCTTCCTTAATTCTTGGTGGTTTAATGGGGATTATCCAAACCTTAGATAATAAGGTTTTAGCTAAAATTGGGGATATATATGTAGAATTTTTCCGTAATATTCCTTTATTGATTATTGTAATGTTTTTCTATGTAGTTATTCCTTTATACGGGGTGGAAATTACCGGATTCCAATCAGGGATTATCGGTTTAACCCTTTACACATCTGCCTTTATCGCGGACGTTGTTCGTTCAGGGATTGATGCTGTACCTGAAGGTCAAAGAGAAGCAGCTATTTCACAAGGGATGACTTACAGACAAACGATGCAGTACGTGGTTTTACCACAAGCTGTGAAAATTGTGATTCCGCCATTGGGTAACCAATTTATCAACCTAGTGAAAAACTCTTCTATTCTAGCTATGGTAGCTGGGTTAGATTTAATGTATTACGGTGATTTAATTGCCAGTGAAACCTTTAATACTTTAGGGACTTACACAATGATCGCAGGTATTTACTTGATCATTACAGTACCTTTAACTTTATTAGTTTCATATATTGAAAAACGATTAGCACAACAGGACGTACGTTAGAAAGGAGCGGTAATAGATGGATTTTGCAGGTGCATTTCAATGGATGAATATCCAGTTTTTACTTGATGGTCTATGGGTTACGCTTCAAGTAACGTTTTACGCTATCATATTCTCGTTAATTTTAGGTGGTATTTTTGGGATAGTTCGTTTTATGGGGATTCCAATTTTATCTAAAGCTTTAGGGCTAGTTATTGATATTATTCGTAACTTACCTTTACTATTGATTATCTTCTTTACTTACTTTGCTTTGCCACAATTAGGGATTCGCTTAAATATTTTCTGGGCAGCAGTAGGGGCCTTGACCATATTTGAATCAGCCATGATTTCAGAAATTATTCGTGGTGGATTGAATGCTATTCCAAAAGGGCAGGCAGAAGCAGGTATTTCAACCGGTTTAACCCGTGTTCAAACCTTGGTATATATTTTATTACCACAAGCTGTGCGGTCAATGGCACCTTCGATTGTGTCGCAATTAATTGCTTTGATTAAGGATACATCGCTTGCGACAATTATTTCCTTACCGGAATTGACGCATAATGCGAAGATTATCTACAACCAAGATACAGCATATGTGATTCCAATGTTTGTGATCATGACCTTCCTATATTGGTTGGTATGTTATACCTTGTCTAAATTTTCAAAATACCTATCAAACCGACGTTCTAACAAGGCCACAGCAAAAGATGGCGCTTTGAAAACACCGGCATAGTACAATTCAAGCTGTTTGCTTTTGCTTTTTCTATCATGGCCTCTGAACCAGGGTGCTAAGACAGACAGCACTGGAAGAAGTCGTGATTTCAAAGGACCACAAGAATATGTGGGTTGATTGTAAGATAGGATATTTTTTAACATTGTGTCTAAATGGTTTCATGAAGCTGAACATAGGTTAGGGATTCAAAAAAATAAGTCTTTGTTCGATAATGTTTTAATATCAACTAGGGGTCGGGATTTTTTCTCGGCCTTTTTCTTTGCCCGTACAATGTGATAAATAAAGAAAAATGAAAAAACTATGATAAAATAACACTATCATGAAAATCGTGAAAATAAGGAGGTAGTCGCTTGGCTCAAGCAATGAACGCACAAAATAAACAGGGCGGGCTTTCGGGTTCTACCTTGAAATGGATTGCCATGGTCACCATGATTATTGACCACATGGGTGCAGCTATTTTACTGCCTTTATTAAATAGTGGGCAACTGGAAACCTTTGATTACTCCTTGGCTTATACAGCTTATACCAGCTTTCGGCTAATCGGGCGGATTGCTTTTCCGATATTTTGTTTCCTATTGATTGAAGGTTTCTTCCATACCTCTAATAAACAAAAATATGCTATAAGGTTAGGGATTTTTGCCTTGATATCGGAAATTCCTTTTAACCTAGCCATTAGCCAGCAATTTTTTGATTTGGCCTATCAAAATGTATTCTTTACCTTATTGTTGGGGCTATTAGCAATCTGGCTGGCCAGTATAATGAAATACCGCTGGCTAGGTATTATCCCTATCGTCTTATTAGCAATCGTAGCAGAGTATTTCAATACGGATTACGGCATGTTTGGTGTTATTTTAATTGGTGCCCTTTATGTCACCCGAGAGCAACGATTCATCCAATCCTTTGCTGGGGCGGTACTCGTGCTATGGGAAGTGACTGCGCCGATATCTTTTGTAATAACCTACTTCTACAATGGATTAAGGGGCCGTTACAACGCCAAATGGCTGTATTTGATTTACCCTACTCATCTGCTGATATTCGGCTTAATTGCCCGTTATTTCATCATTTAGCCCATTAATATAACACAAAAAATTTAAAATTTAGAAAAACTAGGAGAATAACATGTTAGATAAAATAGATTTCGCACAATATATACCACAAATGATCGAAGACATCCAAGGCTTGGTTCGCATCCCATCTATTCGCGATGATGAGGCGGCTACAACAGATGCCCCTTATGGACCTGAAGTCCGCAAAGCACTAGATTTTATGCACGATTTAGCTGTCCGTGACGACATGAAGGTTGGGGATGTTTACCCATATACCGTACACATGGAATCCCGAAATGCGGGGACTAACCACCGGGTGGATGTTGCTAGCCATATTGACGTCGTACCTGTAGGGGCCTTGTCAAATTGGACCAAAGAACCATTTGGCGCTGAAATTATCGACGGTCGTATGTATGGCCGCGGAACATCAGATATGAAACGGAATGCCGTTTTGTCATACTATGCCGTTAAAATCTTACAGGACTACCAAATTCCCTTAAAAAATACCATCCGTATCGTGATTGGGTCTGACGAAGAATCGGACATGACGGACATCCCACAATACGTTATCAAAGAAGGGGCACCTGACTTCGCCATCACACCAGACGGGCAATTCCCACTACAAATCGGGGAAAAAGGGGCCACAACATGGAACTTCAAGGGCGATTTAAAGTCAGATACCATCATTAAAAGTGTAGTCGGTGGGGCCGGGTCAAATGTAGTGCCATCAGAAGCGACATTTGTCATCGCTGATACCTTAAATCCTGGTTTAGAAGCTTATGCTAATAACAAACAATGGCCAATCGCTATCAAAGAAGAAAACGGGCAAACCATCCTAACTGTTTACGGAATTTCTGCCCACGCCTCAACGCCTGAAGCAGGGGACTCAGCGATCACCCGTGGCTTTGAAATCATCGCCAATACCTATTCAGATGACTTGGCCAACAAGTGGACACGCCTATTTCGTCCTTATGATGGGTCAGGATTTGATGTAGCCCGTAACCACGATATTATGGGCCCATTGACTTTAAACCAAGGCGTTATTGAGAAAACAGCAGACGGGCAAATTGCCTTTACCATCGATGTTCGTTACCCAACCAATATTACCGAACCAGAATTGACAGCCGCCTTCACCAAAGAATTCGCGGATATTCCATTTGTGAAATCCTTTGATACAGCACCAATTCTGTCTGACGTGAATTTACCAGCAAACCAATTATTGTTAAATACTTTCCACAAACATTTCCCAGACCACGCTATTGAACCTATTATCTCTGGTGGGGTATCATATAGTAAAGTAATGCCAAATTGCGTGTCATTTGGGATGAACTTCCAGCATGACGCACATGTAGCGCACCAAGCTGATGAATACATCGAAATGGATACATTAGAAAAACTATTAAAAATATATACAGATGCCTTTATCCAACTTGGTCAAGCAGATCAATTAGGATAGGGCGCCAGACAAAGGAGTCATATGGTGAACGAAAAAGAACTCGTTGGGGTTGCAGCAGCCCAATACGTTGAAGATGGTATGGTCGTTGGATTAGGCACAGGCTCAACAGCCTATTACCTGATTACAGAACTAGGCAGACGGATAAAAGAGGAAGGCTTAACCTTTACCGGTGTACCAACCTCCATTCAGTCAGCCGAATTAGCAACCAGTCTAAACATTCCAATAGCCTCATTAAATGATGTCCCAGCCATTGATCTAACAATTGATGGCACAGACGAATTTGATCCGGCCTTAAACGGTATAAAAGGCGGCGGGGGTGCCCATTTAATTGAAAAAATCATCGCCGTTAACAGCAAACGCGTCATTTGGATTTGCGACCACAGCAAGCAAGTAGACCAACTGGGGGCCTTTCCCTTACCTGTAGAGGTGATTCCAGCAGCAAGTCAACACTTATTGTATGCATTTGAGGATAAAAACTATGCTCCGACATTCCGTTTATCACTAGATGGTACTAAATTTGTAACTGATTCAGGTAACTTTATTATTGACCTTCATTTAGAAAAAATAGTAGACGCAGCAAAGTTGGCTGACGATTTGATTCAAATGGTCGGTGTTGTTGAACATGGCTTATTCTTGGGAATAGCGGACAAAGTCTTAATGGCCAATGATGGGCAAGTCGTAGAATTTAATGGGTAGTAAGTGAGTTAAAATCGAGTTAGGAATTTTCCTAGCTCGATTTTTTTTTATGCAGTTTTTATTAAAGGGAAAATATAAATTTAGACTGAAATCGAGTGAATAGGAATGGGGGAAATTTAAGATGAGAAAGGTAGTTTTATAAAGCAGTAAAATATTTTTAAATGGTAGGATTCTGTTGCACTACTTATCTTCAAAATATTATTACTTGATTATATTTTTCTTAAATGCTCAATATCATTGCATATTTTGATAATGATAGGTATTCATAAAAAAACGTCAAAAAATAAGGAAAACCATTTTTTGACGTTCTAATTATAGTATATTCAATTAACTATGCCTGATCATCATCTGAAATCAGAAAACCTTGTACAATCGTAAAAATGATTAACAATAGATACCATAGTATTTTACGGTTTCTTTTTTTCTGTGCCTTACTAGTTGGCATATGCTTAACCCCCTTACAGATAAATAACTTTTTTGGTATGTCTTATTATACCATGAAAAAGATTAAAGTTTAAAGTGATAGCCTATAAATATGTACCCTCTAACATTTTTTACGAAAAATTTCATTTATTGTTATTTTACTATTAAATATGTTTTCTTCACTATGTAGAATGTAGTTGAATGAGCGTAAGTGTTTGCTCATAAAATATAGTGCGAGTTTATATCACACAAAAAGGCGTATTATATTATGGAAATGAGTTTTAGATGGTATGGATAGGACGATCCTGTTACAGTACAACAAATCCGTGAAATCCCAGGTATACAAGGTATCGTTACAGCGATTTACGATATTCCTGTAGGGGAAGTTTGGCCAATGGCGCGTATCGAACAACTTAAGAAAGATGTTGAAGATGCAGGTCTACATATTTCAGTTATCGAATCAGTACCGGTTCAGGAGGATATCAAACAAGGTAAACCTAACCGGGGCTAATTAATCGAAAACTACAAAACGACTTTAACTAACCTGGGTAAAGCAGGAATACCTGTTGCATGTTATAACTTTATACCAGTATTTGACTGGACTCGTTCTGACCTAAACCATGGCTTACCAGATGGTTCTAAATCGTTAGCGTCCATCAAAGAAGTTGTGAACGTATGGATCCAGCTGAAGGTGGCTTATTAATGAACTTTGTTGGTATGTTAACTGACCCCCGTTCATTCATCTCTTACACTCGTCACGAATACTTTCGCCGTTTGTTCTGCGACTATATCGGTGACTTGGTTGAACGTGGTGAAATACCTAATAATGAAGCATTATTAGAAAAATTAATCACTGACGTTTCTTTCAACAACGCAGTACCGTATTTTGACGCTGCTGACGTCGTATCAAAATAAGACTTTTTGGTAAATGATGACTTGTAACTAAAGTATTAACCCAATTGATCGGACAGTTTCCGCTTTTTTTCTGGAAAAATATGTTCAGAATTTCCTAAGAATGCGACAAATGCGGATAGGGAGGGTGAAATATGATAAAATGATAGTTGAGAAAGTACGTTATGCGTATAAAAATGATGTTGGGAGAGTATTGAATATGAACATTGGTATAGATAAACTACATTTCTTCACACCGCATGTCTATGTGGATATGGAAGAACTTGCTGAAGCTAGAGACGTTGAGCCGGCTAAGTTTACAATTGGTTTAGGTCAAACCGAGCAAGCAGTGGCACCCTTAACCCAAGATCCAGTTTCAATGGCAGCTAACGCAGCTTGGCCAATTTTAACAGATGAAGATAAAGAGGCAATTGATTTCATTATTGTGGGATCAGAATCAGGTGTCGACCAATCAAAAGCAATGGCAGTCCATGTGCACCAGCTTTTGGGGATTAACCCATTTGCTCGCGCTATTGAAATGAAAGAGGCGTGTTATGCAGCAACTGTAGGTCTTCAAACTGCTGTAGCCCATATCGCTCGTCATCCAGAGTCAAAAGTGTTGGTGATTGCAACTGATATAGCTAGATACGGCTTGAATACTTCAGGAGAATCAACACAAGGTGCAGGTGCGGTGGCTATGCTAATCAGTAAAGACCCACGCGTTGCAGTTATTAACGACGACGCAGTTTCTTACACAGGAGACATTTACGACTTCTGGCGACCAAATTATGCTACATATGCCCAAGTAGATGGTAAATTCTCTAATGAACAATACCTATCATACTTAGAGACAGTGTGGACTGAATATAAAAAACGGACCAATAAAACTTTAGCTGACTTTAAGGCTTTAGCCTTCCATTTACCTTATTCGAAAATGGGCTTAAAGGGCTTGCGTCAATTATTGCCGGAAGTGGATGAAGCTAAACAAGCAGCCTTAACAGAACAATTTGAAGCCAGCCGCGTCTACAATAAACGGGTTGGAAACATCTATACTGGGTCATTGTATCTAAGTTTAATTTCCTTATTGGATCAAAGCCAAGACCTACAAGCAGGTGATACTATTGGCCTTTATTCATACGGATCAGGCGCAGTAGGTGAGTTCTTCTCTATTACTTTAGTGGAAGGCTTCAAGGGCATGTTAGCTGACGAAAGTCATCAAGCCATGTTAGATAACCGCGTCCAACTATCGGTTGCCGACTACGAATTGATTTTCCAAGAAGAATTACCAACAGATGGTAGTCAATTAGTTTTATCTGAAGATGAAGAGCAATTCCAATTAGCTGGGGTAGAAGGCCACAAACGATTGTATAAATAAAGAAAATCGTTACCTAGAAGAAGTATCAACTTCAAGTGGGTAACGATTTTTTGCTTATTTCGATTATTCTTGTCGTAATTTTTCTAAAATTTCTTTGGCTGCGGCCAGGTTCTTATGGTCAGCGTTTTCTAAGGCCGTCACTACGGCATTAATTTCTTGGTCGCCGTCAGCACCTGCTTGAATGGCCAATGATTTAGCTTGTAACTGCATGTGGCCAGCTTGGATGCCTTCAGTAACAAGGGCCCGAACTGCGGCAAAGTTTTGCGCTAAGCCTAGTGAAACAGCAATTTCCATCAGATGTTTAGCGTCCGATTGACCTAAAATTGACTTGGTTACTTGCACAGTTGGGTGGATCCCAATCGACCCGCCAACAGCCCCTAAGGCTAGCGGTAGGGTGAGTTCACCAGATAAAATTTCTCGGTCACTGTCGTAAGTCCATTTGGCTAAGCCTCGGTATTGGCCGTCTCGAGCTGCGTAGGCATGGACACCCGCTTCAACTGCCCGCCAATCATTTCCAGTGGCCAATACAAAAGCGTCGACCCCGTTCATGATTCCCTTGTTGTGTGTGGTCGCCCGGTAAACATCCACTTGCGCCAACTGGCTAGCTAAAGCGATTTTGCTGGCCACTTCAACCCCGGAAATAGGGCCTTTATCCAGTAAACGGGCCGTAATTTCACAAGACGCCGTTGCCGTCGCTTCAACCGCATAATTGGATAGGATAGCCATCAACCCATCAATATTCGCTATAAAATCCACCTGTCCAAGAATATGCGCCTTCAAAGCCTCCAGCATAGTATTCATCATATTGGCCCCCATCGCCTCCTGAGTGTCTATCGTTAGATACACAATGAAAAAAGAGGCACTACTATCGGTTGCTGGATAGTATTGACTACGGATGGACCGTGCGCCACCACCGCGCCCAACAATGGAAGGGTAGGCTGCATTAGCCACAATCAGTAAATCATCCGCAAATTCTGTCACATACGCTTCAAGGCGTAAGGCCTGCGCGTCATCTTCAAGTCCGGTAAAAGCAATTTGCCCACTCATCAAACGCTGGTTGACCTGGCTTTTAAAACCGCCTGCCTGCTGGATAATTTTACCGCCATTTGAAGCAGCCGCAATCACAGAAGGTTCCTCAGTCACCATAGGAATGTGGATTTCTTGATCGTTTATTAGAAAGTTTAAGGCCAAACCATAGGGAAGTCCGTAGGTTGAAAGGGCATTTTCAATCATATTATCAGCAATTTCAGTGGGTAAACCTTGGCCGTTTTTTAAAAATTCAGCTTGGTCACTAGTGATATGCTCTTGGTCCACTAAGACATCGATACGGTCTTGACGAGACTTTTTATAGTAGGATTTGAATGGATTTTCAGACATGATAACTCCTTTTTCAATAAAGAAACGGACCAGTATACCTAGCCCGCTTGGTTAAAAATAATATATATTATGACGCTTTTTGTAGGTAGATATTATCGTTCATTACATGACCATCAACGATTAAAATGAAAACTTGTCTAAAGTCATCGAAATCAATGCGGTTATCATGGCCTAAAAATTTTAAAGCACTCTTTCTTACGTGAACTTGGCCAATATGGGTTTCTAGTACCTCGTCGTAGGCGGAAAAATCCGTCTCATTGGTCCGCAAAACCAGGTCAACTTCCTGTTCATTAGAAATATGTAAATATTGTGTATCATTTAAACAAATATGTTCAAATTGTGATAATGATTGCAATTTATTGATCGCTTTATTCGAAAAAAATAGCTTCAAATTTCATCCCCCCATAGGCCTCAAAATAAAAGAATGCAAAAAATACGTTCTTAAGAATATATCATATTGATGATATTAATACAATAGTGTGGTTTTGATGAACCAGCGCTCAATTCTATTATACAATAAGTAAGAACGATTATAAAATGTTTGGGTTACCACTTGCTAAAGATGCAAGATTAGCATATACTAAAAGAAATAATATACTTGTGTGCACTAGGGGAGCTTTTGCTGAGATGTTTAAAAACAGACCCTCATAACTTGATCCGGTTTATACTGGCGAAAGGAAGTGTTCAATAGCCATTTGTTGGTGAATGATTTAATGCGTTAAATCGTTGAATACATTGAGAGGTCGTGTTTGTCACAATTGTGATAGATGCGATTTTTTTATTTGCTTTGATGATATTTCAAAATAGCTTTCAATGTGCTTACAAAGGAATGGAGAAGAAGAAATGAGATCAGTTAAGTTAAATGAAAATATCGAGGCTGCTATTGCAGCAGTAATTGCTTTTATAGTATCAATGATACCGATTGAAATTGGCCCAAGCTTTGGGGTCCAAATTTCACTAGCCATTATTTATATTGTAGCGTTTAGAAGAGGGATTCGTGCTGGTTTATTGTCAGGATTCTTGTTAGGACTGATTAAATTTATTTCTGGATTTGCCAGTATTTTAACACCAGTACAAGGTATCATAGAATATATATTTGCCTTTGCCTTAGCTGGATTAGCGGGTATTTTTGCCCTACAAATCCAAGAAGCAGCAAAGAATAACCATGAAAAAAACTTATTCCTATATGTAGGACTAGCAACTTTCATCGCCATATTTGCAGAATACTTTGTCCACTTCCTAGCCGGTGTAGCTTTTTGGGGCCAATTCGCACCAGAAGGCATGAGCCCATGGGTATACTCAGGTGTAATGAACGCCATGTCAGGACTTGCGACATGGGGCGCGTGCTATGCTATTTCTTACCTACTAATCAAAACCAATAAGAAAATTATCCTAGTTGAAAAATAAATATCCGCAAGCAAAACAGGGCCGTGACGTAGAAATCACGCCCTGTTTTTTGATGCATGTAGTTATTTGGTTAATGACGTAAATTCTTTGAAAATGTGCAGTGCAAATGCAAAACTTTGGTAATTATTGTTCTTAAATAATGCGTTACGTAGCGTTATCAATCTTGTGTTGAATAGCGGAGTAGCGTACGAGTGGTTTGACACTGTTTTTGAGAGCGAATGGATAGAATTATTAAATCGAATTAATATATTGACGGTAAAATGACTTGAAATAATATCCTTAGGGAGTGCAGAGTAAGGCAACGTTTCATGTAACCCCTAATTGTCCAAAATAAACTAGATTTTTCAAAATGATCTACAGTTAAAAGAAATTTTAAGTACAGTTTTTTCGAATAGCATTCCCGATATAGGTTGAAACTTACCTGGCATGCCGTCGCAGTGAAGTAGGATAGTCAGCCAAGCCCTTAGACTAAGGCTAAGGACTTGGCCCCGATGGATTTAAGGGCATGACAGGTAAAGTGAAAGCCGAAGAATTTCTAATTTTTAAAGAAAACAAAAAACCAGAGTGAAATAAATCACTCCGGTTCTTATGTAATGAAAGGAATTGAAAAAATATTAGTTTTCAGTATCTTCTACAATTTGGCCTTCTTTTTCATCGATTAATTCTGGTTCAGCAACCTCTGCATCTGGGTCAACTTCTTCTGGCTCTTCAACTGGAGCAGAAATAGCTACAACAACCTCTTCAGCATCTGTTACTAATTCAATATCGCTAGCAAGTTTTAAGTCACCAGCAGTTACTGAGTCACCAATAGCTAAGCCTGTAACGTCAACTTCAACTGAATCTGGCGCAGTTGCTGGGTCAGCAACAACGTTAATTTCAAGTGTTGTCGTAGAAGCTACACCTTCTTGATCTGCTAAAGCATCTTCGTTAACAATAACGATAGATAATGGCATTTCAAGTTTTTGGCCTTTTTTGATTGCTTGTAAAGAAATGTTGTAGATAGTTGGTTTCAACGCTGATTGTGAAATTTCACGTACGTAAACTGTATGTGTCTTACCATCTAACTCTAAATCAAATACTGAGTTAAGACCTAATTCACGACGAATTTGTTCTACATCAGATACTGACAATGAGATGTTAACTGGATCTAAGTCACTTGCGTACACAACGCCGGGAACTAAGTCTTCTTTACGTAATTGTTTAGCTGCTGAAGTACCAGCGCCATCACGTTTTTGAGCTGTAAATTTCATTCGAATACCTCCTGAGTATATACGTTTGTATTTACGTTTCCTACAATTTAAAAATTTAGAAACACACTTAATGTTAACATATATGAGTAATAAAATCTATTTTAAGCTATAAACATGCAATAATTCATTTGGATTGTCTAATAAGAGAATTATGAGAAAAGTAGCCCACACTGCCATAAAGGGACCTTCTGTGGTAAAATGAAGCAAATATAAAGAGTGACTGGTATGGATAAAAAGGGTAAAACGAGTCGCTTAGGAGGAATATGATGCAATTTAAAAGTACACGTAACCAGGATAATATCGTGACAGCTTCACAAGCCATTGTTCAAGGATTGGCAACTGATGGCGGGCTTTACGTCCCAACAGAATGGCCTAGCATTGACCTTGATTGGTCTGAATTAAAAGAGATGACCTACCAAGAATTGGCTTATTTTGTTATGTCTATCTTTTTTGATGACTTTTCTGAAGCAGATTTAAAAGCTTGTATTGATGGTGCTTACGATGAAAAATTCGATACAGATGTAATTGCGCCATTAGCAAAAGTTGGCGAAGACTACTATTTAGAATTATTCCATGGTCCAACGATTGCCTTTAAAGACCTAGCGCTACAAATCTTACCTCATTTAATGAAAAAATCAGCTGAAATGAATGCCAACGACAAAGAGATTGCCATTTTGACAGCTACTTCAGGCGACACTGGTAAGGCAGCAATGGCTGGATTCGCAGATGTACCAGGTACAAAAATTATTGTCTTCTACCCGCAAGGTGGGGTTTCTACCATTCAAGAAAAACAAATGGTAACACAAAAAGGGGGCAACACATTTGTGGTGGCAATTGAAGGGAACTTTGATGATGCGCAAACAGAAGTAAAACGCTTATTTAACGATGAAGCTTTACGCGCTGATTTAGCGGCAGAAAACATCCAATTCTCATCAGCGAACTCAATGAATATCGGGCGCTTAATTCCGCAAGTGGTGTACTACTTCTACGCATATGCCCAATTAGTGAAACACGAAGAAATTGAAGCGGGCAGTCCGGTCAACTTTGTGGTCCCAACAGGAAACTTCGGGGACATCTTAGCTGGTTACTATGCACAAAAATTAGGCCTACCAGTTGGTAAATTGGTTTGTGCTTCAAACGATAACACTGTCTTATACGACTTCTTCAACACAGGCGTTTACGACAAAAACCGTGAGTTCAAGTTAACTATTTCGCCATCAATGGACATCTTAGTTTCAAGTAACTTCGAACGGATGTTATTCCACGCTTTAGGGGATGACGTGGCCCAATTGTCAGGCTTGATGAATGACCTAGATCAAAAAGGGCGGTACGAATTCCCAGCTGAACTGAGCGAGAAATTTGCATCCTTCCTTGGCGAATTTGCCGACGAGGACCAAACTAAAGCTGAAATTGACCGCGTATACCAAGAATACGATTATTTAATGGATCCGCATACTGGTGTTGCATCAGCGAGTCTACAAAAATTGAAAGCCAAAGATGCCCTAAGTGGACCGAGCGTTGTTGTGTCAACAGCTAGCCCATACAAGTTCCCGCAAGCTGTTTTGACAGCTATTGGACAAGGTGTTGAAAATGCGACTGACGATGAATTGGTAGCCAACATTAAATCTGCAGGAAACCGCGATTATCCAAATGCCATCAAAGAAATCCAAATTGCTGAAGTACGCCACAACCGTGTGTCGACTGTAGCGGATATGAAGGAAACAGTTGTGGGTATTTTAACTAGAGAATAAGTCAATTGGAAAGTGTAGGAGACCATGCTTAAAGGATTAAATTTAACAGTCGTTGTCACAGGCGGCATCGCAGCGTATAAAATCCCAGATTTTGTCCGTACCCTCATTAAAGCAGGGGCTAATGTGCGCGTTGCCTTGACACCGTCTGCCAAGCAATTTGTCACACCATATACCTTTGAAGTCCTAACCAAATATCCACCATTAGTTGAAGGTGTCCACTGCCCGGATACCGTGGCCCATATCGCTTTAGCCGATTGGACTGACTACGCCATCGTTATGCCAGCAACCGCCAATACAATTGGGAAATTTGCCAATGGCATTGCGGATAACGAAGCATTGTCCATGATGTTGGCGCTCAATTCGCCACTTTTATTTATCCCGGCGATGAACGAGAAAATGTGGGCCAACAAGGCTACTCAACGTAACATAAGCCAACTCCGTTTAGACGGCCACATTGTGGTTGAACCAGATACCGGCTTCCTAGCTGAAGGTTACGAGGGGAAAGGTCGGATGCCAGCACCTGAAGCTGTATTCCAAGCCCTATTAGCCTATATTGCCATCGATAAGCAGGGGCAAACTCTTGATTTAACCGGGCATAAACTACTGGTATCAGCTGGCGGGACTACAGAGAAATTAGACCCCGTCCGATTCTTGACCAACCGTTCTTCTGGCAAAATGGGTTTGGCTATCGCCAATGCGGCCGCACTAGCTGGCGGACAAGTGACCCTAGTCCGTACTGACCACGCTAAAAATCTGCCTGTTCTACCCGGCATAGAAGTGGTCACCATCGAATCAGCTCAAGAATTGTATGACACCATGCACAAACATGTCACAGACAAGGATATTGTTATCATGTCTGCCGCTGTATCTGACTATCGATCTGCCCATCCAGCTGATCAAAAAATGAAAAAAGACCAGCTATCTAATCAAGATGGGTTGACCATTCAATTGGCCGAAAATCCTGATATTTTAGCTAGTTTGCCTAAAGAAGGCCATTATACAGTGGGTTTTGCAGCTGAAACTCAAAAGGTGATTGAATATGGCCGCAACAAATTATTTAAAAAAGGGGTCGACATGATTGTCGCTAATGACGTTTCAGACCAAACAATTGGCTTCAATACAGATGACAACCAAGTGACTTTAATCACTAAAGATAGTGAACGACCTTTAGAAAGACAAAGTAAAATCGGTGTAGCAGTTGAATTGTTAGCCCGTATACAAGATGAAATCAAATAACGCAAAAAAATGATGCCGGAATTAAAATCCGACATCATTTTTTTATATATACATAAGTAATTAAACTTAAATTACTCGTCGCCTAACAAGTTGGTATGCTCGTCAAGGGCGAATGGTGTTTCTTCACTGATGTGATCGTAGAACATGATCCCATTTAAGTGGTCAATTTCATGTTGCAATACGATGGCTGGGTAGCCAGAGAAACGTTTCTTATATTCGTTACCGTCAATATCGTTGTAAGTAACTGTAATGCGGGCGTGACGAGGGACATAACCTGGTACGTCGCGGTCAACGGATAAACAACCTTCACCTTCGCGAAGACAAACACCTTCAACAGAGTGGCTGACAACGCGTGGGTTTAGGAATACACCGTTTAATAGTGGCTCGGCATTTTCTGGATCCATTAAGTCTGGTACTAATAGGGCAGTCATTTGAATAGATACATCTAATTGTGGCGCAGCAATCCCAACACCACCACGTAAACCATATTTTTCAGCTAATTCTTCATCTTGGCTATTGCGTAAAAACTCCATCATATCATCCGCTAACTGACGAATTTCATCAGAAACTGGGAAAGTAATTTTTTCAGCTTTCTTTCGTAAGGTAGGATGTCCTTCGCGAATAATGTCTTTCATAGTAATCATCTGAACAACTCCTTTTCTTCTATCATAACTGATATATTTTCTCATAAAAAGTCCCTGAATGCAAAAATACCAAATCATGTATTCTTATTCACGAGATGTAACAGAAGATAAAAATAGACTAGTACAGTTGGTAAACACCTTAAAAACATTTGTTTTCTTAATGCGTTGAAAAATCCTATTATTTGGCAAAAGATAAAGATTACTACAAAATTAACAATGGAAGGGGTTTCTAATTGCGGTTTCTGTATTATAATAGATTTTGTTGCAAAAATTGCAAAAAGATTGAAAAGGCTCGCATGATTTGATAAAGTAAATCAGTAAGGTAAATAAAATAACACAGATTAACGATAGTATGTGTAATTTTTATAAAAGAGAGGAATGTGTTACAAATGGCTAAATTACCAGTGGATTATGAAGCGCAGCTAGATGCTATCAGTGCTCAATTTCAAATGGTTCAAATTTTAGATGAAGATGGAAATGTTGTTAACCCTGACATCATGCCTGATTTATCAGATGAAGAATTAGTTGAGTTAATGAAACGGTTGGTTTTCTCACGTACACTTCATGAACGCTCAATGGCATTGGCAAAACAAGGTCGTTTAGGTTTCTACGCGCCTACTTTAGGTCAAGAAGCTTCTCAAATGGCAAGTTCTTATGCATTTACAAAAGATGACTGGTTGTTCCCAGGATATCGTGATATCCCTCAATTAATCGCTCACGGTTTAAAAATCTCTCAAGCATTCTTATGGTCTCGTGGACATGTTGAAGGTAACAACTACCCAGCTGATCTAAATGCATTGCCGCCACAAATTATCATCGGTGCACAATATATTCAAGCGATGGGTTCTGCACGTGCACAAAAATTAAATGGTGACAAAGCTGTAACATTTACATATACAGGTGACGGTGGTTCATCTCAAGGTGATGTATACGAAGGTATGAACTATGCTTCTCGGTATAAGGCACCAGTCGTATTCTTTATCCAAAACAACGGTTTTGCAATCTCAACACCTCGTTACAAACAAACAGCTGCTGAAACTTTAGCACAAAAAGCTGTATCTGTAGGTATCCCAGGTATTCAAGTAGACGGTAACGATGCTTTAGCAGTTTACGCTGTATCTAAACAAGCACGAGAATGGGCATTAGCTGGTAATGGACCTGTTTTAATTGAAACAGTTACAAACCGTTTAGGCGCTCATTCTACTTCAGGTGATGATCCTAAGATCTACCGTACGCAAGAAGACATCGACAGCTGGACTAAACGTGAACCGTTAATCCGTATGCGTGTATTCTTAGAAGGAAAAGGCCTATGGTCTGAAGAAATCGAAAATGAATATGTAGAACAAGTTCGTGAAGAAATCAAAGAAGCTGCGAAAGAAGCTGACATGGCACCTAAACAAACAGTTACTCAATTCTTAGAAAACATGTTCGAAGTGCCTGGACAAAATATTCAAGAACAAATTGAAGCATATTCAGCAAAGGAGGCTAAATAATTATGGCTAACTTAACAATGATCGAAGCAATCACTGAAGCGCTAGACCAAGAAATGGCTCGTGATGAAAAAGTATATATTTTTGGTGAAGACGTTGGTAAAAACGGTGGTGTTTTCCGTGCGACCAAAGGATTATTCGACAAATATGGCGAAGAACGTTTAAGCGATACACCATTATCTGAATCAGCTATCGGTGGTATGGCAATTGGTATGGCATTACACGGATTCCGTCCAGTGATGGAAATCCAATTCTTTGGTTTCGTATTTGAAGTATTTGACTCAATTGCTGGTCAAATGAACCGTACACGTTTCCGTATGGGCCAAACTCGTAACTTACCCATCACTATCCGTTCACCATTTGGTGGTGGTGTGCATACACCAGAAATGCATGCGGACTCATTAGAAGGTTTAATGGCACAGACACCTGGCTTGAAAGTTGTTATTCCATCAAACCCACGCGATGCAAAAGGTTTATTAACAGCTGCTATTCGTGATAACGACCCAGTATTATTCTTAGAACATATGAAACTTTACCGTTCATTCCGTGAAGAAGTGCCTGAAGAACAATACGAGTTAGAAATTGGTAAAGCTAACCTAGTTCAAGAAGGTTCTGATGTAACAATCATTGCTTATGGCTACATGGTTCGTGAAGCAATCAAAGCGGCTGAAGAATTAGGTAAAAATGGCGTTTCTGCTGAAATCGTTGACTTACGTACAGTTTCTCCATTGGATATGGAAACAATTACAAAATCAGTTGAAAAAACTGGTCGCGTAGTAATCGTACAAGAAGCACAACGTCAAGCAGGTGTTGCCGATAAAGTAGCTTCAGAAATTTCTCAACGTAGCATTCTATCTCTAGAAGAACCTATTAAAGTTATAGCTGCGCCAGATACAGTTTTCCCATTTGGTATGGCTGAAAATGCTTGGTTACCAAATGCAACTGACATTGTTGCAGCTGCTAACGAAATTACAGGTAAATAGCAATTAGGGGCGTGACACCAATGTTAAAGCCCCTTTATTACTTGTTAAAATATAAACTTTAAGCTCAAATTAGAAGGGATGAATAAAAAATATGGCCTTTGTATTTAATTTACCAGATGTCGGCGAAGGTATGGCGGAAGGCGAAATCGTTTCATGGCTAGTAGCTGTAGGCGACCAAGTCAACGAAGAAGATCCAATCGTTGAAATCCAAAACGATAAATCAGTAGAAGAAATTTACTCACCAGTTTCAGGTAAGGTAACTGAATTACATTACAGTGAAGGTGATGTTGCCATTGTTGGTACACCATTAATCACTTTTGAAGGTGAAGGATTAGAAGACAACGCAGCTGCATCAGCGCCTGCAGAAGAAGCTGCACCAGCAGCGGAAGCACCAGCTGCACCTGCAACAGGTGGGGGCGTATACCAATTCACTTTACCAGACGTTGGTGAAGGTATGGCTGAAGGTGAAATCGTTTCTTGGTTGGTTGCTGAAGGTGACGAAGTAAATGAAGAAGATTCATTAGTTGAAATCCAAAACGATAAATCAGTTGAAGAAGTAGCTTCTCCTGTAACAGGTAAGATCGTTCGTATCTTAGTTGAAGCTGGAACTGTTGCTAACGTCGGTGATGTATTAGCTGAAATCGATGCACCTGGTCATAACTCAGAAGCATCAGCACCAGTTTCTACTCCAGAATCACCTGCACAAGAAACTAAAGCGGCAGATCCAGCAGCTGGCATATCTACAAACACATCGGCTGGTAATGTACCAGTTGCTTCAGACCCTAACAAACGCGTATTAGCAATGCCTTCTGTACGTCAATTTGCTCGTGAGCAAGGTGCTGACATTACAGCTGTTGCTGGTACTGGTAAAAATGGTCGTGTCTTACGTGAAGATATTGCCAACTTTAACGGCGCAGCAGCTGTTGCACCTGAAGCACCTGCTACTGAAACTGCACCAGCAGCAGCGACAACAGAAGCACCAGCAGCTAAACCAGCTAAGAAAGCTGCCGCAGTTGCTGACAACTCAGACCGCGTAGAACGTATCAAGATGACACCAATGCGTAAAGCAATCGCTAAAGCAATGGATACTGCTAACCATACAGCACCATCTGTTACATTGTTCAAAGACGTTGAAGTTTCTAAATTATGGGATCACCGTAAGAAGTTTAAGAACATTGCGGCTGAACGTGGTACTAAATTGACATTCTTACCATACGCAGTTAAAGCTTTAATTGCTGCAGTTAAGAAATACCCTCAATTGAACGCGTCAGTTGACGATGCAAGCCAAGAGTTTGTACATAAACATTACTACAACATTGGTATCGCAACAGATACAGATGCTGGTTTATACGTACCAAACATCAAGAATGCAGACACTCGTTCAATGTTTGATATCGCTGATATCATCAACGAAAATGCTGCTAAAGCACACGCTGGCGAACTTAAAGGTCCAGAGATGGCTGACGGTACAGTTTCTATTTCTAACATCGGTTCTGTTGGTGGAGAATTCTTTACACCAATCTTAAACTACCCAGAAACAGCGATCTTAGGTTTCGGTGCAATCAAATCTGAACCAGTAGTTAACGCTGATGGTGAAGTTGTTGCTGGTCGCGTATTGAAATTATCATTAACATTTGACCACCGTATCGTTGATGGTGCAACAGGTCAACAAGCGCTTAATGAAATCGCTCGTTTAATGGCTGACCCTGAATTATTATTAATGGAAGGATGATTTTAGAATGGTAGTAGGTGCATTCGCAATTGAATTAGATACAGTTGTTGTTGGTTCTGGACCTGGTGGCTATGTAGCTGCCATCCGTGCCGCGCAATTGGGGCAAAAAGTAGCTATCGTTGAACGTGAGTTCATCGGTGGTGTCTGCTTAAACGTTGGATGTATTCCATCTAAAGCCTTGATCCAAGCTGGTCATGCTTATCATAACGCTAAAGGCGGCGACGCTGTCTTTGGTGTAACTTCTGGTGACGTTAAATTAGACTTCGCGCAAACACAGGACTGGAAGAACAATACAGTAGTAAATACTTTAACTTCTGGTGTTGAAATGTTACTTAAAAAGAATAAAGTTGAAATCATCCGTGGTGAAGCTTACTTCAACAACGAAAATGAATTTACTGTAATGGGTGATGATGATTCTCATCAATTATACTCATTCAACAACGCAATCGTTGCAACAGGTTCTACACCAATCCAAATCCCTGGATTCAAATTTGGTGGCCGTGTTGTAGATTCAACAGGCGCTTTAAACTTTGAAGAAGTTCCTGAAAGCTTAGTTGTTATCGGTGGTGGGGTTATCGGTTCTGAATTAGGTATGGCTTACGCTAACCTAGGCTCTAAGGTGACAATCTTAGAAGGTTCTCCTCAATTATTACCAACATTTGAAAAAGATATGGTAAAAGTTGTAGAAAAAGAAATGAAGAACATCGGTATCGAAACAACTGTCAACGCTATGGCGAAAGAAGCCGTAGACAACGGTGACTCAGTAACAGTTAAGTACGAAGTTAAAGGTGAAGCTAAAGAAATCACTGCTGACTACGTATTAGTATCTGTTGGTCGTCGTGCGAATACTGCTGATTTAGGTTTAGAAGCAATTGGGATTGAGTTAACTGAACGTGGTTTAGTGAAAGTTGATAATCAAGGCCGTACTTCAGTGAAAAACTTCTTCGCAATTGGTGATATCACACCCGGTGCTGCTTTAGCGCATAAAGCATCTTACGAAGGTAAGATTGCTGCAGAAGCGATCTCTGGTAAACCAGCAGCTATCGACTACAAAGTGATGCCATCTGTAGCTTACACTACACCTGAATTAGCTTCTTACGGTTTAACTGAAAAAGAAGCTAAAGATCAAGGTTTAGACGTGAAAACTGTGAAATTCCCACTAGCGGGTAACGGTCGTGCATTATCATTAAACGCTGGCCAAGGTTTCATCCGTTTAGTAGCGACTAAAGAAGATGACGTATTAGTTGGCGCGCAAATGGTTGGTATCTCCGCTTCAGACGTTATGGCTGAAGTTGGTTTAGCAATCGAAGCAGGTATGAACGCAAAAGACATCGCCTTAACAATCCACGGTCACCCTACATTATCTGAAGCTGTAATGGATGCAGCTGAAGGATTATTGGGTATGCCAATTCACATGTAGGCCATTTTAATGAATCACAATTTGAATATTCAGACGAGAAAATCCCGTGTAAGTTTAACTTACGCGGGATTATTTTTTTGACCTTATCCCAAATGAGTTCTCTGAGTTTTATATTAAAAAAAGCCTCTAAAAGAAATTTGAATAAAGGTAAAAGGAAAGCCAACCAATATCAGCCTCAAATATAAACTAGCATCTGCCATAATAGTTTGAGCTCCTTGTGCAATATTTGCAGAAAACTAGGCGTAAAGATCAGTCCAAAGGTTAAAGCAAATGCGAATGGTATAGCGCCAAATAATAGGGTACCAGCATTAAAGTGCAATGAAAACTTGAAAAACTGATGGCTAAGTTATCTCTTTTACATATTTTCCGCTATAATAAAGATGAAAACAAAAGCGGAGGAATACGATGACTAACAATTATCAATATCCGATCGATTTAGATTGGACGAGTGAAGAAATGGCGATTGTGGTAAAAATGTGGAATGGCTTGGAACAAGCTTATGAATCAAGCATCAACCGCGAAGAATTGTTGAGTAGATATAAGGCTTTTAAGCAAGTTGTGCCAAGCAAAATGGAAGAAAAACAGTTAGGCAATAGCTTTGAAAAGATTTCTGGCTACCAACTTTATGGCACGATCAAAAAAGCTAAAAATTTAGAAACAAAATCCATTTCAATGCCATAAGGGTGAAATGGTAAAGTGTTGTAAGTAAAGTAGGAGGCATGTTAATAAATGTTAGAAGTGCGGGCAGCATTGGTGAGAGAGTGGATTGAAGAAGCAACAGCTTACATACATGATCAATTGGATGGTGAAATAGAAATCCAGAGTAAATCAAACCGAAAAGATTTGGTCACCAGTGTAGATAAGGAAGTCGAATTATTATTTAGACAGAAGATTGCAGAGAACTTTCCAGATGACCGTTATATCGGTGAGGAGAAAATGGGGGACACCCCGTCCAATCTGGCTGGCGGTGTGTGGATTGTAGACCCTATTGATGGGACAGCCAATTTTGTCTTACAACAAAATCACTTTGCCATCATGGTCGCTTACTACGAAGACGGCCTTGGAAAGCTAGGTGTCGTGTACGACGTGATGAATGACGATTATTTTGAAGCCACCGCTGGTCAAGGTATTAAACGAAACGGCCAAGTCTTTCAACCACCATTCAAGGACAAAATCCTAAAAGACTCTTTGATCGCGGTCAATGGGGGTATGGTCATGACTGACGCTTATAAAGTACAAGAACTAGTCAAAGAATCTATGGGTCTTCGCATTTATGGGTCAGCGGGCATTGAAATCATCGCCTTGTTGAAGGGTGAAATCGCCGCTTACGTATCACCAAGGCTGCAACCCTGGGACATTGCTGCCGGCCAAGTCTTGGCAAACGAAGTGGGCATTCAAGTGTCGCAATTTACTGGCGAACCGGTTGATTTATTAAACCAAAATCGGGTATTAGCAGCCTACCCGTCAGCATACCGACGAATGATTGAAAATTTGAAGGGTTCAAGATAAGCAAGCATTGTACTTTTCATATCAAGAGGGACTTGAACTTTGTGATTTATTTGGTCGACATAATCGAAAAAACTAGTAATTTCAATTGATAAGTGATACGATATTATGGCGGTTTTATTACGAGAAACTTTGTTAAAGTTTATAACTATGGGTTTTACGGTAAAACGGTTTCATAAACTTGACAAATAATTGATACAAATTTTGTATTTATTATATAAATGGAGGAATTTTTAAAAATGGCAAAACGTGAAGATATTCGTAATGTTGCAATCATTGCCCACGTTGACCACGGTAAAACTACTTTGGTTAACCAATTGTTGGAACAATCAGATACCTTAGATGAACGTACAAAAATTGATGAGCGTGCAATGGACTCTAACGATATCGAGAAAGAACGTGGTATCACCATCCTAGCTAAGAATACAGCTGTAAACTACAAGGGTCACCACATTAACATCATGGATACTCCAGGACATGCGGACTTCGGTGGTGAAGTTGAGCGTATCATGACAATGGTAGACGGTGTAGTTTTAGTTGTAGATGCTTATGAAGGTACAATGCCGCAAACGCGTTTTGTATTGAAAAAAGCGTTCGAAGCGAACTTAACACCAATCGTTGTTGTAAACAAAATTGATAAACCATCAGCTCGTCCATCAGAAGTTGTTGACGAAGTATTAGACTTGTTTATCGAATTAGGTGCAGATGATGAAATGTTAGACTTCCCAGTAGTATACGCTTCAGCTTTAAGTGGTACTTCAAGTCTTTCTGACGATCCAGCTGACCAATCAGAAACAATGGACCCAATCTTCGATACAATTCTTGATGAAATCCCAGCACCAGTTGATAACTCTGAAGAAGGTTTACAATTCCAAGTATCATTACTAGACTATAACGACTATGTTGGTCGTATCGGTATTGGTCGTGTATTCCGCGGTACTATCCGTGTAGGGGACCAAGTTACCTTAATGAAACTTGACGGAACTGAGAAAAACTTCCGTGTAACAAAACTATTTGGTTTCTTAGGTTTAGAGCGTGTTGAAATTAACGAAGCGAAAGCCGGAGAGCTTATTGCCGTTTCTGGTATGGAAGATATTTTCGTTGGGGAAACAGTTGTAGATTCAAGCATCAAAGAGGCTTTAGAGCCATTACGTATTGATGAACCAACATTACAAATGACTTTCTTAACAAACGATTCACCATTCGCAGGTCAAGAAGGTAAACACGTAACTTCTCGTAAACTAGAAGAACGTTTACGTTACGAATTACATACTGACGTTTCATTACGAGTAGACAATACAGAATCTCCGGATGCATGGATTGTTTCAGGTCGTGGTGAGCTTCACTTGTCTATCTTGATTGAAAACATGCGTCGTGAAGGTTACGAGTTACAAGTATCTCGTCCAGAAGTTATCATCCGTAACATCGACGGCGTGAAATCTGAACCATTCGAGTTAGTTCAAATCGATACACCTGAAGAATACCAAGGTTCAATTATCGACGCCTTAAACCAACGTCGTGGTACTATGGTAGACATGATCTCTACAGGTCTAGGTACAACTCGTTTAACTTACCATGTACCAGCTCGTGGTATGATTGGTTTCACAACTTACTTCATGTCATTAACACATGGTTATGGTATCTTGAACCATACATTTGACCACTATGCACCATACATTAACGAACCAATCGGTGGTCGTCGTAACGGTGCCTTAGTATCAACTGATACTGGTAAAGCAACTACTTACGGTATCATGCAAGTTGAGGACCGTGGTACAATCTTTGTTAACCCAGGTACACAAGTATACGGTGGTATGATTGTTGGTGAAAGTACACGTGAAAAAGATATTGTTGTAAACATTATCCGTTCTAAAAACTTAACTAATGTTCGTTCTTCAAACAAAGACCAAACAGCTTCAATCAAAACACCGAAACTACTGACACTTGAAGAATCATTAGAATTCATGAATGAAGATGAGTACTGTGAAGTAACACCAGAAAGCATTCGTTTACGTAAATCAATTTTAAACGAAGCTGAACGTGCAAAATCAGCTAAGAAAAAGAATCTAGGTTAATCAATACTCTATGAGGGTATAGAAGTAAATAAGATGATAAGGCGTGGACAAATTGTCTACGCCTTTTTTTGAGATTTAGATTGAGTAGTAGATCAGGTGCTAAAACCTCTTTTATTTTTTATAAAATGAAATAGGATGCCGTTAATGTAGAAGCGGATTATGCTATAATGGATAACTGAGTCATGGTTATCTATACCAATACTGACTTCTGGTAGCAATAAATGTATGGCATCATTTAAAATCCATAAAGGAGGGCGATTGTGTCAATGGAATCCAAGGAAAAAAAAGCCCAATCAAATAAGCAAAAACAAAAAGAAGCGAAAGTAAAGAAACAAGCAAAAAAAGAACGTAAAAAAGGCAAACAAGTTAAAGGTGGACCAAGCACGTTTCAGCGAATACTTGCGCATTGTGAGGATTTAAACGGAAAGATTTTGATACTATATGGCTTGTTATTAATAATTGGGTTACTGATGGTGACAACTGCTTCATCCTACCTAGCTACATCATCTGGACTGCCTACATACTACTATTTAGTGAGACAGGGCGGCTTTGCGGTTGTGGGTATGTTAGCTATCATTATAATTTATATTATCAAGCCAGAAATATGGCGACATCAACGTTTTCAAAGGATGTTATATTTAGGTATCACAGTCCTATTAGTTTTTACCTTCATATTTGGGGAAACTATTAATGGGGCTCAAGGTTGGATTGGCGTAGGCGCCTTCTCCATTCAACCCGTCGAGTTTGCAAAACCTGCCTTGGTTATCTTAGTAGCGAATTTTTTAGCTAAAGATGAAGTTCAGGCGGAGATTGCTGAAATAAACAGTCCATTTAAATTGATTACTCATTACAAAAAAGAGACGGCAGCTATTGGTATTTGGTTAACGCTCGTATTCTTCTTCCCTGATGTAGGTGGGGTGCTCATTCTTGGGTCTTTATTTGTCATCCTCCTATTGAATTCAGGTCTAACAATGAAATGGCTGACCAAAACAGTTCTAATAGCAATTATTATGTATATCGCAGTTATTATTGTCTTGAATCTATTTGATTTATCGCATATAGATAATTATCAGATTGCCCGCTTTACCTCTTTTATTAATCCATTCGCGGATGCACAGGATACAGGACTGCAATTAGTTTATGGCTATTATGCCTTATCAAATGGTGGGATCCTTGGCCGTGGTGCAGGAAACTCTATCCAAAAACTTGGCTACTTGCCTGAAGCGCATAATGATTTTATTATGGCAATTATTGGAGAGGAATTTGGTTTGTGGGGCGTGATGCTTGTACTTGTCTTGTACTTTTCACTAGTGGTTTATATCTTCCACAAGGCTATTAAAATGCGCCGTATATTTGACCAAACCGTTCTTGTTGGTGTTGGTTCATACTTTTTAATTCAAGCTTTTGTAAACTTGGGTGGGGTATTAGGCTTAATTCCCTTAACAGGTGTTACCTTCCCCTTCATGTCTTATGGAGGGTCTAGCCTTCTTGTAACGAGTATAATGACAGGTATCGCCTTATCCGTCATCGCCTCTGATCGTTCATGGCGGCGTAGTCTCCAGATGAAAAAGAAGCAAGCTCATCAAAATAGTCTGGCTGAAAATGAAAAATAACATCATCTCTAAGAGCAGATCTTTTAAAAGGTCTGTTTTTTTTATATTTACGGATAAAATTGAAAATCATTTCATTTTTATCCAGAAATAAACTTGCAAATTAAGTAAATGCAAAGGTAGATTCTAAAAGCGATTGCCAATAAGGGTTTTTATTACATTTGACTGATGCTGTTAAGCTTTATCAAACGAATTCTTTCATTATTCTGATATACATTAAGAGAACGATACTGAGGATGTAGGTGTCTATCTCTTAGGGCCTTAATACCATTCCTAACGGGGATTTTTGATAAAGATACCTAAATGACTTAGGTGACAAAGCCGTACTTGAAGTACAAAAGGGTGTTCAAGCTATATTTGGCGGTAAATCTGATATAATTAGCTAAAAAATCAACCAAATTTTAGGTCGAAAAGAATAAAATCAACAAAGAAGTTAGGTGTATAAATCCAGTTTCTTTTTGTTATAGGTTTCGTAATAGCTATCAATATTGATATAATATTCAGAGAGAAATGTAATCGGTTAGTTGATGATGAACTAGCGGTTACAATGGGAGGAGAAAGGGAATGAAACGTTTAATTTCGGCTAGTGCCAGTGAAATCAATAAGATGGATGCTAGTCAATTGAAACAAGCAATTTTTGCCAGTGAAGGACGGACAATTGTTGCTGAAACCGTAGTGACATCGCCACCTTTGATTCAAGGGCTGTCAAACCCTGAAGTGATGGCGACGTTTGGTGCAGACATCATTGTCTTGAATGAGTTAGATGTCTTCAACCCAGAAATTCCAGGTCTGGAAGTATTTGCGGGGTCAAAAGAGATCATCCGTGAATTGAAGCGATTAATCGGGCGATCGATCGCAATCAATTTGGAGCCTGTTGATGAAGAGCAGGAATTGCTTGAAAGTCGGGTGGCTTTAAATCCAGGTCGCTTAGTGTCTAAAGCGAGTTTACAAGCGGCGGATGATTTGGGTGTAGACATGATTTTACTGACAGGGAATCCAGCTACGGGCGTGACTATGTCAGCAATCAAGGCTGCTGTCAAAATGACGAAAAGCCATTTTTCAGGGCTAGTCCTTGCGGGTAAAATGCATGGGGCGGGGCTTACGGAGAGTATCGTCAATGAAGAGGCCTTGCTTGGTTTTATGGATGAGGGCGCTGATGGGGTCTTGATTCCGGCTGTGAATACGGTGCCTGGGGTGAATGAACTTGAAAACCAGGTGGTCACGAAAGGTGTGCATGCACGCGGTGGATTGGTGATGGCGACGATTGGGACTAGTCAAGAGTCTGCCCAAGCTTCGGTGATCGAGGCGATAGGTTTATCTAATAAACGTGTTGGCGTAGACTGTCACCACATTGGTGATGGTGCCTACGGTCGGATGCCTGATCCAGAAAATATCACCGCTTTGAGTTTGGCGGTGCGGGGTAAACGTCATACTTATTTTCGTATGGCTCAGTCC
The DNA here is from genome assembly GCF_053627715.1 of Aerococcus sp. 150760013-2. NCBI lineage: Bacteria > Bacillati > Bacillota > Bacilli > Lactobacillales > Aerococcaceae > Aerococcus > Aerococcus sp. 150760013-2. The sequence continues at coordinate 38,583 of NZ_JBSEYI010000005.1, read as the reverse complement.
GTTAATCGTTAAACGTCATCAAAAAATATAAAAAACTGTCTTTATCAAAAGGGAGGATAAGATAATATGAAAAATTATTTACAAAATTTAGGGAAATCGATCATGCTACCGGTATCGATTTTACCTGTTGCTTCATTATTAATGGGGATAGGTTATTGGATTGATCCAGCTGGACTTTCTGGTGACGGGTCGAACCAAGCGGCTGTATTCCTGATTCAAGCAGGGACTGCCATTATCAACAATTTACCGATTCTATTTTCAGTCGGTATTGCTACTGGATTATCTAAGGATTCCAATGGGGCGGCTGGTTTATCAGGTTTAGTCGGTTACCTAATTGTAACAAACCTATTATCAACAGATGGTTTAAGTGTCTTACTCGACATGCCAGTTGAAGAAGTACCGATGGCTTTCGGCGCAACACAAAATGTCTTTATGGCCATTATTTCTGGTTCAGTATCGGCAGCCTTATATAACCGCTATTCAGGTACTAAATTGCCAACAGCGCTCGCATTCTTCTCAGGTAGACGGTTGATTCCAATCCTAACAGCAGGCGCTATGTTAATCATATCCTTACTGTTGTATTTCGTTTGGCCAGTAGCTTATGACGCTTTAGTAGCATTCGGTACTTTCATCTCAGGCCTTGGCGCGCTAGGTGCTGGTATTTACGGTTTCTTCAACAAGTTACTGATTCCAACTGGTCTACACCACGCCTTAAACTCAGTATTCTGGTTTGATTTAATTGGGATTAATGACATCGGAAACTTCTGGGCCTCTGAAGGGGTGAAAGGGGTTACTGGTATGTACCAAGCCGGCTTCTTCCCAATCATGATGTTCGGTTTACCTGGGGCAGCTTTAGCCATGTATAAAAACGCAGAATCAAAGGCTAAGAAAATTGCAGCTGGTACTATGATTGCTGGTGCTTTCGCTTCATTCTTTACAGGAATTACTGAACCACTAGAATTCTCATTTATGTTTGCAGCGCCAGGATTATACTTGGTTCACGCCTTCCTAACAGGGGTTTCAATGTTTGTCGCAGCAACCTTCCACTGGACCGCTGGATTTGGGTTCTCAGCAGGGTTAGTTGACTTTGCATTAAGCTTGAATGTGCCGATTGCTAACCAACCATTAATGCTGTTAGTTCTAGGTTTAGTGATGTTCGTGGTTTACTACTTTATCTTTGATTTTGCTATCCGTAAATTCGATTTTGCCACACCAGGACGCAGAGAAAATGCCGTAACTGAAGCAGCGATTACAGAATCTGATTCAGAAACTATTGCTGGCAAAGAGGGTGCTGCGTCCCAAGCTAGCGATGACAAATATTCACGCATGGCCAATGTCATCTTTGATGCCGTTGGTGGACAAGACAACATTCGAAGCTACTACAACTGTGCAACACGATTGCGTTTTGAATTAGATGATGTTGACCAAGTCGATCAAGCAAGAATCAAAGGTCTTGGTGTTCCGGGCGTCAATGTCTTAGACAAAAACCACCTACATGTCATTGTGGGTACAGACGTTCAATTCGTTGCCGATGAAATGAGAAGAATTAAAGCATAATTAATTTGAAAAAGAAGATGAGAAACTATATTCATCTTCTTTTTCAAATAGTCAGATATTCTTCCATCTTTCCCATCTCCTATGGTTTACTTTATATAAAAGGTGGACATTTTCTCTTATTAATATCTGGGATATTATCATTTGTTAATAACAAACTATACCTAGTCCTACCACTCATGAAGTTGAGATAGACAACATCTTGAGATATACTTCCCTTTGTTGTGATGTCGATATAGATAACAACTGTGGTGTTATAGAGATTGCTCTACCCGAAAAAAACATTGAAGAAAGACATAAATTACCTCAAAAAAATTGTCGTTAATATTTCTATTAAGGAGTCAAACGTGAAAAAAATAATAATTTTAATTTTTTGTTTATTAACTTTTAGTCTAGGTGGATGTACTAAAAAAACTTTATCCAATTTTGAAGGGACTTATAAATATGGTCAACCATTGGCAATTATTTTTAAGGACAGTGAAAGTATTCAAAAACTGGGAGAATTAGATGATAAAGAACTTATAAATACTTATGTTGATTGGATTGAAAATCCAGAAGAGATTCCAAATGTTGAAAAAACAGATGATTCATTTAACAACAGACAATCCTGGAGAGTAGATTCTGACGATAATATCTATCTAACAAATGAAGATAGCACAACTTCCAAAGATTCATTAAAAAATGATATAGCCTATAAAAATGCATTTATCTCAGTAAATAAAGGGTCAAATAATGTTCCAAATAATACATATTTATTCAATAAAAATAATTTATTTGTCATATTTACTAGCGAAATTCAGGGAGAAGATATTTTAGTTATTACTAAATACTTTAAAGAAGATTCTGAAGAATATTCTAATAGGGAGTCAGAATTTATTGCTGAATCAAAAATTGAAGCTAGAAAAGCCGAAGAAACCAGTAAGCAAGCAGCAGCTGAAACTAGCAAGGCCGAAGAAAGCAGTAAGCAAGCAGCAGCTGAAACTAGCAAAGCCGAAGAAAGTAGAAAGCAAGCAGTGGTTGAATCTAAAACAAAGACAAAAGAAGAACAGAAGATAAAGGAAAAAAACTCATCTGATATCAGTTCGGATAAGACATCTAATTACAGTAGTACTAGTGAACCAAGTTATTCCGAAGGTACCTATAATGATTTTTCTTCCTATAATGAATCAATCAAAGTAATAGATGAAGATATTAAAACGGCTTTAGTTGTTGTGACTCAAAAAGCAGTAAGAGAAAACGAAGGTTTAAGTGATATCTCTTGGCCATGGGGTCATGATGACTATAATATAAAAGAGATTGCACCAGAGATGTATTCTACTCAAGGTACATTTGAACATAAAGGCATAATCTATAATTTTGAATTAATTATTATCATGAGAGAGGATACGACTGGATATATCTATTTCTATAATGTTTACTAAGATCAAATAAAATATGTAAAATGAAGGGAATATCATATAGGATTTTTTGATTCTAAAGAAGAAAAAAGAGTTGAAATAAAGGGCCCCCGGTAGTTAGACTAATTTATGAGTGTTGGCTAAGTAAATCAAGCTAAAATTAAAGGACTTGGTGTCAATGTCTTAGACAAAAATCACTTGCATGTTATTGTCGGGACAGATGTTCAATTTGTTGCAGATGAAATGAGAAAAATTAAAGCATAATTAATTTGAAAAAGAAGATGGGTATACAAATCCAGCTTCTTTTTTTACGGCCAAAACGATCAAGAATAAAATAATATCTAAATAAATGATCTTTAATAGTTTTTAATAATTATGATAATAAAATGAGATTTCTTTCATTTTTCTATATCAAAATTGTTCAAAATATGGCAAACTATGATACAATTGGCAAGTGTAAACAAGCGTCAAGTAGTTAGAGACGTAAGAGAGGGAGTTACTATAAATGATCAAAAAAGTATTAGTTGCGAACCGTGGAGAAATCGCAATCCGTATTTTCCGAGCGTGTTTTGAACTAGGAATTAGTACAGTCGCAGTTTATTCACAAGAAGATGAAGGATCAGTTCACCGTTTCAAGGCGGATGAGTCTTATTTATTGTCTAAGGATAAAAAGGCTGTGGAAGCTTATTTAGATATCGAATCGATTATTCAAATTGCGAAAGATGTGAATGCCGACGCAATTCACCCTGGTTACGGCTTCCTGTCTGAAAATACTGAATTTGCGCGTCGTTGTGAGGAAGAGGGCATCAAGTTTATCGGTCCTTCACACGAAATTTTAGATATGTTCGGGGATAAAGTAAAAGCTCGTGAAGCAGCTAAAAAAGCGAATATTCCGTTGATTCCAGGTTCTGATGGACCAGTTGAAAGTCTTGAAGAAGTGGTTGAATTTGGTAAAACTGCTGGTTACCCAATTATCATCAAAGCTGCCCTAGGTGGTGGTGGACGTGGTATGCGTGTGGTACGTTCAGAAGATGAAGTAGCAGAACAATACCGTCTAGCGGTTTCTGAAGCGACTAAAGCTTTTGGTTCAGGTGAAGCCTACGTTGAGAAATACGTAGAAGGACCTAAACATATTGAAGTTCAAATCATGGCAGATGAGCAAGGAAACACTATGCATTTATGGGAACGTGACTGTTCAGTTCAACGTCGTCACCAAAAAGTGGTTGAGGTTGCGCCAACTGTAAACATGTCAATGGAACTACGTAACCGTATCTGTAATTCTGCCCGTGACTTCTTAGATTCAGTGGACTACGCTAATGCCGGAACTGTTGAGTTCTTGTTAGATGGCGATGACTTCTACTTTATCGAAGTAAACCCTCGTGTCCAAGTAGAACATACAATTACAGAGCAAATCACTGGTGTGGACATTGTCCAAACACAGATCCGTGTTGCAGCAGGTGAAAGCTTAAGTGAAATTGGTTTACCAGCACAAGAAGACTTACCATTAAATGGTTTTGCAATCCAATGTCGTGTAACTACAGAGGATCCAAATAACAACTTCTTCCCAGATACAGGTAAAATCAACACTTACCGTTCTCCAGGCGGTTTTGGTGTCCGTTTAGATGCGGGTAATGGTTTCCAAAACACGGTCGTTAGTCCGTACTTTGACTCAATGATCGCTAAGTTAATCACTTACGGTACAGATTTCGAAGATACGGTAGCAAAAACAGACCGTGCCTTAAGAGAGTATCGTGTGCGTGGTGTTAAGAACAATATTCCGTTCTTGCGTAACGTTGTAAATCATCCTGTTTTCCAAGAGGGTACTGCAAACACTGTATTCATCGACAATACACCTGAATTGTTCAACTTCCCTAAAGAACGAAACCGTGACCGAGGAAACAAAGTCTTACAATACATCGGGGACATTTCTGTAAATGGTTTCCCAGGTATTGAAAATGAAAAAGCAGAATTCTTAACGATTCCAACACCTAAGATTGAATTGGTGGACCGTAGTGGTTTATCTGCTAAACAAATTTTAGACCGTGATGGCGCAAAAGGTGTACAAGAATTTATTAAAAATTCAAATGACTTATTATTAACAGATACGACAATGCGCGATGCACACCAATCATTGATTGCGACTCGTATGCGTACGCGTGACATGGTGAAACCAGCTAAAATTATGGAAGATGCTTTGCCAAACCTATTCTCTATGGAAGTTTGGGGTGGGGCGACATTTGATGCAGCCTTCCGTTTCTTAACTGAAAACCCTTGGAGCCGTCTAGAGCAGTTGCGTGAAGCAATGCCAAATACCTTGTTACAAATGTTATTCCGTGGTTCAAATGCGGTTGGTTATACTTCATACCCAGATAATACTTTGAAAGCTTTCATTGACCAGGCTGCAGCTTCAGGAATTGACGTCTTCCGTGTGTTTGACTCATTAAACTGGACTAAACAAATTGAAAAACCAATTCAATATGTGAAAGATGCTGGTAAGATCGCTGAAGCGACAATGTGTTATACAGGTGATATCTTAAATCCAGAGCGTACTAAGTATTCTCTAGACTACTATGTAAATTTAGCCAAAGAGTTACAAGCTATGGGCGCAGATATTATTGCAGTTAAAGATATGGCTGGTTTATTAAAACCACAAGCAGCTTATGCTTTAATTTCAGAATTGAAAGACCATATCGATGTGCCAATTCATTTACACACGCATGATACAGCAGGTAACGGTATCTTAACTTACACTGAAGCATCACGTGCAGGTGTAGACATTGTGGATGTGGCAAGTTCTGCATTTGCTTCAACAACATCACAACCATCTATGCAATCACTATATTATGCGATGGAGTATAACGACCGTAAACCAAATATCCATGTACAAAATGCAGAGAAAATTAACCAATACTGGTTAGGTGTGCGTTCTTACTACGATGAATTCACTTCAGGTTTAGAGGGTCCAGAAACTGAAATCTACAATACAGAGATGCCTGGTGGTCAATATACAAACTTACAACAACAAGCTAAATCTGTTGGTTTGGGTAGTCGTTGGGACGAAGTAAAACAAATGTATCATGATGTAAACTTCTTGTTTGGTGATATCGTTAAAGTTACCCCTTCATCTAAAGTTGTTGGTGATATGGCCTTGTTTATGGTTCAAAATGACCTAACAATTGATAAATTCTTCGCAGAAGGGAAAAAATACGACTTCCCTCAATCTGTTATCGATTTATTTAAAGGTAAAATCGGTCAACCAGAAGGTGGATTCCCGCAAGATGTATCTGACATCATCTTAAAAGGTGAAGAGGCTTCTACTGATCGTCCAGGTGAACACTTAGCGCCAATTGATTTTGAAGCTACTCGTCAAGAATTGATTGCTAAATTAGGTGATGAAGATGTAGACGACCAAGATGTCTTATCTTACATTATGTATCCTGATGTTTTTGTAGACTACCGTCATAAACTTGAACGTTATTCTGACGTTTCAATCATCCCAACACCAAGCTTCTTCTATGGTATGAAGACTGGTGAAACTGTGAATGTTGAAATTCAAAAGGGTAAGGTCTTATACATCCGCTTAATCCAAATTGGTGAGTTGGATGAAACTGGTCAACGGATTGTCTTCTTTGAATTTAACGGACAATCTCGTGAAATTATAGTACATGACGCCAATGCTAAAACAACGGCTGCTGTTCGTCGTAAGGCTGATCACGGCAATATAAACCATATTGCAGCGACAATGCCTGGTACAATCCTTGATGTTCAGGTGCAACAAGGTGATGAAATTGAAGAAGGTCAATTACTGTTGATTTCTGAAGCCATGAAGATGGAGACTACTTTGAAAGCACCACGTAAGGCTGTTGTGAAAGAATTACTTGTTGCCAACGGCGACCAAGTAAATTCTGGTGACTTGCTATTAGTATTGGAATAAAATAAGAGGTAAGAATAGCGGGCCAGCAAGTTGAGGCCCGTTATTTTGCCATACAAAGGTTTAGGGGTTACGGACTTTGGAATTCCTGTTATAATGAAATTAAAGCGAGTGATTAAAGGAAGTCGATGATATGAGTATTTATGATGAAAGACAGTCACGGCAAGCGTTGATTGTGTGGATGTATTCTAATAAAAAGGTGAAACAGTTACAGAAGTATGGATTCGTTTATTATGTCTCGCGGAAGATGAAGTATGCGGTTTTGTATACGGATGTGTCGGAAGCGGACCATATTCAAAAGAATCTTGAGAAGTTACATTTCGTGCGTCAGGTGGATGTGTCTCCTAGACAGGCGATGGCGACGGATTATGCGACGGCTTTTGATGCCTATGCGGCAGACTTGATGGCCAAGAAGGATTCGGATGATAAAGATCGTTTGAATGAGCGGTATGCTTAATATATAATCAAATATATAGTAAATGAAAGTTTGAAGGGACCTTGGGATTGAATGTGCCCAGGGTCCTTTTTCAATAATTGGAGGAGAGTCAGGATGGAGTTTGCACCATTTTTCTATTTGGAACTTAAAGAACATATTTTAGATGTGCCTTATACCTTGGCTAAGCGGCGAATTCGTGTCCTCTTACCTAAGGACTATGAAGAAAATACAGATAAGCATTATCCCGTAGTTTATATGCATGACGGACAGAATGTGTTTCATTCCAGGGAAGCTTTTTCGAAACATTCTTGGAAAACAATTCACGCGGTCAAGCGGAATCCGGATTTACCAAGTATGATTATTGTCGGCATTGATAATGGCGAGGAGACACGGACCTTGGAATACCTACCGTGGACGGTTAAAGAAGCTTATGATTCAAGCCTATCTGGTCAAGGGGGACGGGGCGCTGAATTTTCTGAATTTGTGGTGACTATAGTCAAAGATTTTGTCGACAAACACTACCGGACTATACCGGACGCTGCCCACACGGCAATGATTGGGTCTTCCTTTGGGGCGACCATTTCCACGTATCTTGGCGCTGCCTATAAAGATCAAATTGGTCGTTTAGGGATTTTTTCTTTGACCAATTGGGCCGTTGCGCAAGATTTTGACCGCTATATCCAGCGAATTACTTTGCCCAAAGATCAACGAATTTATATTGAATGTGGTACTGAAGAAGGCGATGAAGTGGATGAGATGATTATTGGTCCATATACTGAACAAGCTTATATTACGGATGCCATTAAATATAGCCAACAGGTGATTCAGGCAGGTGTGGCGCCAGAGAATGTGTCCTTGAATATTTTCCATGGGGACGAACATTCAGAAGAATATTGGTCTAAGCACCTACCAGATTGTCTACGATTTATTACACAGGGCTGGCCATTATAAACTTTTATGATTTGGTTAATATTTGTTGGGTATTCTAAAAGAATTTAAACTTATCATTTATATAAATTTAGATAAATGACAATTTTACAACTGAAAGTTTACTCTTTATGACTTAATCGTATTTTAACGACTATGTCTTGGAAAATATTTATTGTCAAAATAAGAATACTGTAAATATCGATATGAGGATTTACATAGTCAATTTAGTTATTTAACTAAATCGACCATGCAAACCCTCTTTTTTTGTGGAAAATTTGAGATGACTATTATTTTTAAGGATAATAATTAGTTTTGAAAAAATGACTAAAATAAGAAATCTTAACTTTTTTATACTATGTTTATAAAATTGATGCGCATCAATTTTATATCTTTCAAAAATGAATACACTGTAGTTGTACAAAAGTATAGGAGGGGTTTATATGCAACAGATTATTTTGAAACATAAAAATCATATTACAGTTATCAGTGGTTTACTTATTATTATAGGTTTTATTGCACATTTCATTTTTACTAATACGGTTATCTTTAACAGTGCTTTTATCATTGCTTCCATATTGGGTGTTATGCCCATTGCAATACAGGCTTATCAGGCTATGAAAGTAAAAGTAGTGAGTATTGATGTTTTAGTAACGATAGCGGTTATTGGTGCTTTCTTTATTCAAAATTACGAAGAGTCAGCTATTGTTACTTTTTTATTTTTATTTGGCTCATATTTAGAGCAGCGTACACTTAAGCAAACACGATCTGCGATTAAAGAGTTGACAGAAATGGCTCCAGAGACTGCTTTTAAGCAATTGAACGAGGGGCAATTTGAAGAAGTAGATATTGATGAAGTAGAGGAAGGAGATATTCTTTTAGTAAAAACTGGGGCTAAGATTCCAGTAGATGGTAGGGTAACCACTGGGAAGGGACATGTAAATGAGGCTAATATCACTGGCGAATCTTTACCTCTAAAGAAAGAAAAAGGTGACGAAGTATTTGCCGGTACCATTATGGATAATGGGACTATTCAAATAGTCGCTGATAGAATTGGGGAGGATTCTACATTTGGTCGAATTATTGAATTAGTAGAAGAGGCACAAGATTCTAAATCGGAAGCTGAGCGATTTATTGACCAGTTCTCTCGTTGGTATACACCTGTAGTACTTTTCATTGGGTTATTAGTTTGGGTATTAACCAAAGATACGGCACTAGCAGTTACTGTATTAGTACTTGGTTGCCCAGGTGCCTTGGTCATTGGTGTACCGGTTTCAAATGTGGCGGGTATAGGAAATGGTGCAAAGAATGGTATTTTGTTTAAAGGTTCTGAAGTGATTAGTCATTTTGCGAATGTAGATACAGTCCTATTTGATAAAACAGGTACCTTAACTGAAGGAAAGCCTGAAGTGGGCGAATTTGTTTACTATGGAAATAATCAAGAGGAGGATTTGTCTCTACTATTCTCGGTTGAAAGGGAATCTGATCATCCCTTAGCAGACGCTATTACGAATAAGTTAGCGCAATATAAACTACGACCTGTAGAGCGTACACAGGTTATAAAAGGTGGGGGCATAATTGCTCACGTTGATGGACACATCGTTGCAGTAGGGAATAAAAACTTAATGGAACAAGAAAGGATACCACTATCTGCTGATGTGCTTAAAAAATTAGATACATTAGAAAGAGACGGTAGTTCAATTGTATTAACAGCAGTTGATCATCAGTTAATGATTTTAATGGGAATCCGTGACCAAGTTCGACCAGGTGTTAAACAAGACCTACAAAAATTAAAATCACTTGGTGTTAAAAATCTCATTGTATTATCAGGGGATAATCAAGGTACTGTTAATTTAGTTAAAAAGGAGCTAGGATTAACCGAAGCCCATGGCGATATGCTGCCTGAGGATAAGCAGTCATTTCTAAAAGAAAGACAGTCTACTGGTGAAATTGTTGCGTTTATTGGTGATGGTGTGAATGATAGCCCTTCTCTAGCTACTGCAGAAGTAGGGATAGCTATGGGAAATGGAACAGATGCAGCCATTGAAAGTTCAGATATTGTTTTGATGAATTCCAATTTTAATCGTCTCCCCCATGCTTTAGGCTTAGCTAAAGGGACATATGCGAATATGCGACAAAATATTCTTATTGCTGTTGGTGTGGTGATAATATTACTCTTTAGTTTAATATTCAGTGAATGGATGTCTATGTCAATTGGTATGTTAGTTCACGAGGCAAGTATTTTGGTTGTTATTTTAAATGCAATGAGATTAAGAGGATATCAATTAAAATAATTGATCTGTATCAATTATTTTAAAAAAAATACCTTATATAATTTATTTAAAGGAGTGATAGATATGACTAAAGCAACATTAAAATTAGAAACATTAACTTGTCCATCATGTTTACAAAAAATTGAAAGTGGTTTAAAACAGACCGCTGGTGTAGAAAAGGATTCTGTAAAAGTACTGTTTAATGCAAGTAAGGTAAAGGTGGATTTCGATGAAAAACAAGTCAATTTGAGTACAATTGAAAACGCTATTGAAAACTTAGGATATTCCGTTATTAGTTCAAAAGTAAAGGAAGGTTTATAAAATGACAACAGTAAACGAAAGACAAGAAAAATTAGCTGCTGAACAAGCCTATAAAGAACACATTCACCATACCAAGATTAATGCTGCAGCTGTTACAGATCATATACTGGCCAATATTCATACCTTACATGTAAAATTACATCAATATCACTGGTATGTAAAAGGGGCAAATTTCTATTCATTGCATGAGTTATTTGAAAAACTGTATAATGAGAATGAAACATGGTTTGATAAAATTGCAGAACGTTTACTAGCTTCGGGATTTAAGCCAGCATCAACAACTGCTGAATTTCAGGAATTTACAATAATTTCTGAAGATCCGTCTGAAAAATATTATTCTGCTGAAGAAATGGTCTTGCAGTTAGTAGAAGATTTTAGAACTAATCGTGAATTTACCGTTCGTGCATTGCGTTTAGCTCAAGAAGAAGCAGATGATGCGTTAGAGGATTTACTAATTAGTTATAAAGATTATTTAGATGTAAATATTTGGCAACTTCAAGCCTTTGTTAATAAGGATGCGTTAGAAGACGATGATTATATAGATAACGATTAATTAGGAGGAAAGTTGTATGGCACACCATCATCACCATAGTCATGTAGATTGTATACGGTTAGTACCAATTTTTAACCATCTAAACGAAGAACAAATGAGTTTAATTGCACAATCAGCGCATGAAGTACATTATGCAAAGAATGCGTTGTTATTTGGAAATGGTGATAAAGATGACACATTATATATCGTAAATAATGGGCGTGTACGTATTTATAACTTAAATGAATCCGGTCGTGAACAAACGGTACGCATACTAAATCCTGGTGATTTTATGGGCGAAGTGGCTATTTTTCAAACTGACAGTTACCATTCTAATTATGCTGAAGCAATATCAGAAGTAAGCATATGCAGAATCCATAAAAAAGATATGGATAACTATCTAGACATTTACCCAGAAATTATGAGACGAATACTTTCAGATGTTACGAAACGTTTACAGGTATCAGAAAAGCAAACGATGCAGGTTGGTATGGAGCAGGTAGAGTCTCGTATTATTAATTTTCTAGCAGAATATGTTGAAGATGAGGAAAATCATACTTATGTGACATTACCAATGTCAAAAAAAGAACTAGCTTCTTATTTGGGTACAACGCCCGAAACAATAAGTCGGAAATTCTCTTCGTTAGAGGATAAAGGTTTAATTAAACAACATACACATAAATATATTGAGATATTTGATCTAGATCAATTGCTATTTACTTTAGATTAATAATGGCCATATAGATACTTCGCTTTTATAAGAAAGATAATTCTGTATGGAAAATGATAATGTACATATTTATAAGATCTGATGCAATGAAGAATTTATAGGATGATAGTGTTGGCAGGGAGTCTTAGAGGATACCGCCAACACTATTTTTTTGATAACTAATGCTAAAAAAAACGAGAAATTCTACCATCATTAAATTAATCACAAAAAATGATAGGAAATTCTCGCAGAAAATATGTTTATTAACATTACCCATTTAGTAGAAAGATGAAATTATTACTTTTGTACTGAAAATGAGGGTGATAGAGAAGAAAATTAGAAACAGATTATCGATGTCATATTAAGCTAAATTAGATGTAGATTTCCGGTGTTGTCGAGTCTGTGGCTAGAGCATGACATCGATAATATAAGTGTACATATTGTAGATATATTAAGTGATCGAAGAAAAGTTCATCTGCTAAACTATTTCCTTGCCTATCCATTGCAGACAAGGAAATATGTAAAAAGTGTAGGGTCTGACATGTTTACGCCATATATGGAAATTATTCCAGTATTATTATTGATTATCATAGATGAAAAATTCAAAAGGTTCAGTACTTTTTGAACCATCAAACGGTTCAAATAGACCGGGTTGATGATAAGTTATGTTACCTGCACGGTGCATGCCTTTGTGGTCATAGAAAGGATAATTACATGAAGAGTCAGTGAATAGGTAGTAATTTTCCACATTTTTAGCTTCAAAATAATCTTTAGCGGCTTGGAATAATTTGCTGCCGATTCCTAGACCTTGAAAATTTGGATCCATAATAAATAAAACGATGCGACCATCATAGGCGGTACTTGCTTGCGCTTTTTCTAGTAATTTTGCATCGTATTCACTTTCTATTTTCATCCGGTCATAAAAATAGTCGGCAATTTCCTGACCTTGTGCGTGGATAGTTGCAGCTGCATCAACTGTTGACCGCATTAACATCCGTCCGTATTTAGGTTCTGAGTCAGCAGACGCTAAGATAACGCCAGCGATTTGTCCATCTACCTCAGCCACTGTTGCCATTGAGGCATCACTCAATGAGTTGTTTAAGTTTAAGTCAACGTAAGCGTTAGTTGCCTTCGGATATTCTTCATAGTCTGATTGAAACCAAGCGCCTCGGTTTAATGCGTGTAATGCTGGATAGTCTGCAGCTTGGGCAGATCTTAAAGTAACTTCTTGTGTCATAAAACACCTCCACTTTCTATTCTAACCGATGAGCATATTAAGTTCAAATGATATAGAGTGACCGTTATGTGGGGCTTTAAGAGGGGGAATGAATGCGTTTCCCATAACTTAGATGCAATTGCTTTTAGATAGATTACCGCTTATAATGAATGAGAGATTCTAATCAAAAATTAATATAAAATATAAGCAAAAGACCTTGAGCGGAGGAGCTTACATGAATTTTATTGTGACATCACCTTTTTATCCAGAGAATTTTCAATTATTTACTAACCGGTTAAAACAGCAAGGGTTCAACGTTCTTGGCATCGGTCAGGAACCCTATGATCAATTATCTCAATCTTTAAAAGATGATTTGACTGAATACTACAAAGTCAACGACTTAGAAAATACTGAAGAAGTCAAAAAAGCCGTTGCGTATTTATTTTTCAAGCACGGAAAAATTGACCGCATTGAGTCGCAAAATGAGCATTGGTTGAATTTGGAAGCTGAGATTCGGGAACAGTTTAATATTCCTGGCAACAAGCCCAAAGATTTGCGCAAGGTTAAATTTAAGTCTGAAATGAAGAAATTATTCGCCAAGGCAGGGGTTCCAGCTGTCCCTGGAAAGATAGCCAATAAGAAGGGGACGGTTAAGCGAATTGTAAAAGAATTGGGTTTACCCTTAGTGGCTAAACCCAATTCAGGTGTTGGTTCTTCAGGGACATACAAGTTAAAAGACCAAGGAGCAGTGGATAAATTTATTGCAGAGTGGGATGAGAAGGAGGCCTATTTCTTTGAGCCTTATATTGAAAATGCAAAATTACTATCTTATGACGGTTTAATCGACCAAAATGGTGAAATTGTCTTTGAAACAAGCTTGTATTACCGTGACCCAACTTTGGAGGTATTAAAGTACCAATTAGACTACGGCTATATTATTCAAAAGGAAATTCCAGAAAAATTACGGGCGTACGGTCAAGCTATCGTCAAACAATTTGGTATGAAGGAGCGGTTCTTCCATATTGAATTCTTTGAAAACGGGGACGACTACCTAGTGGTTGAATACAACAACCGAGTGGCCGGTGGTTATGCTATTGATATGTATAACTATGCCAATCATGTGGATTTATTCCGTCAATTTGCCCGCATTGTGGACGGTCAACCTTTTGAAACACCGACTGTACCTGCTCGTTATTGCGTGGCTATTACTCACCGTGATCAAAATACGTATGCCCACGATGAAGCGGCTATACGCAGTCATTACGGCGACCGTTTTGTCTTCTCAAAACGTTTACCAGATGCTTTTGCGGCCTTACAAGGTAACCAATTCTATGGTATTTTAGCGGATACAGAAGAGGAGGTTGAAGATATCTTCAACTACGTCCACCAACATAAAGAAGGCTAGCTTTACATTGACTGTCATTTTACCCAAAATTGGAGGAAACCCCATGAACGCAGAATTCTTACATCATTATTCAGGTCAGTTAAATCAAGAAATGTACTTAAATCGTTACGGGCACGCAGGTATTCCGGTAGTGGTATTCCCGTCATCTGGTGGTTCTAAAGATGAATTTGCGGACTTCGGCATGATTGAAGCCGCACATTATTTTATCGAAGAAGGAAAAGTCCAATTCTTCACCTTATCATCCCATGACCAAGAATCTTGGTTACACAAGGGCAAGTCCCAACATGACCGAGCTGAAGCCCACAATGCCTACGAACGTTATGTTATTGATGAAGCTATCCCATTCATCAAGCACTATACAGGTTGGTTTGACCCAATGATGACAACAGGTTGCTCAATGGGTGCTTACCATGCCCTGAATTTTCAATTGAAGCATCCGGATGTCTTTAATAAAACCCTTGCCTTATCAGGTGTTTACGACGCCCGTTACTTCGGTGGTGACTTCGGCGGTGACCTAGCCGTTTACTACAACTCTCCAGTGGACTATATTTGGACCTTAAACGATCCGTGGTTTACCGACCACTTGCGCCAAGCAGATATCATCGTTTGTACCGGTTTAGGTGACTGGGAGGCAGACGGTCTGCCCGGTTACTACAAGTTGCGTGAAGCTTTTGAGCATAAGAATATCCCAGCCTGGTTTGCAGAATGGGGACCAGATGTGTCTCATGACTGGATTTGGTGGCGCCAGCAACTGCCGTATTTTCTAGGCTATATGGTGTAGAATCTTTTAAATATTGATTGGAAAAGGACGTCAGGTGGTTAAGCAGGGCGTTCTTTTTTATGTGCTTCGAATCAGAAAAATGCTCAGCTTTATCTTGGAGATTCTTTTTTCAAAGGGTCACTTATAGGTGGGCGGTCTTTGATATGGTAAAATATAGACAAATTTTAAATCGTGGGGTGACAAGTCTATGCGCGTTATAGCTGGAAAATTTGGGAAACATCGTTTAAAGGCGGTGCCAGGGGATAATACCCGACCAACTACAGATAAAATCAAAGAATCATTATTTAATATTATCGGCCCTTATTTTGATGAGGACACAAGGGTTCTGGACTTCTATGCGGGGTCTGGGGCGCTTGGAATAGAAGCCATTTCAAGAGGGGCAGCAGTCGTTTACGGTTTTGAAAAGAACCGGCAAGCACAAGCGACGATTAAGGAAAACGTGGCTGCCGTGCGGATTGAGGACCAATATGTTTTGAAGTCAGGGGACAACCGCAAGGCCATCCAACAATTACGTCAAGCAGATAAGGACCTGCAATTTGACTTGGTTTTCTTGGATCCACCTTATAAAGGGCAACAATTAGAAGATGTGATCAACGGCTTTTTAGCAGATCATTGGCTGGCACCGGATGCCCGCTTAATTTGTGAATTAGACAAGCGAGACAAACTGCCGGAAGCTTTTGGACCACTCAAACAGATCAAAGATGTGACTTACGGAATCACTAGAATCCTGGTATACCAAATGGAGGAAGACTAGATGACAACAAAAGGAAGGGCCTTATATGCCGGGTCTTTTGACCCCTTAACAATGGGCCATGTGGACATGATTGAACGGGCAGCCAAGATGTTTGACTACGTCTACGTCGCTGTCGCAACAAATACCACCAAAACCTCTTTATTTACTGGCGAGGAGAAATTTGCTTTAGCTCAGGAAGCCACTAAACACCTAGATAATGTGGAAGTGATCTACTTAAAATCTGGCTTAACAGTGAATTTTGCTAGAGAATTGGACTGCGGTATTTTGATCCGCGGTTTGCGTAACGGCAGTGACTTTGAACAAGAAACCAACATCGCCTTAATGAACAAGCATCAAGCACCAGATATCGAGACCGTTCTCTTGTTATCAAGTGAGAAATATCGTTTTGTTTCAAGCTCTATTATTAAGGAAGTGGCGAAGTTTAACGGGGACGTGTCTGGCGTTGTGCCGCCAAATGTCAACGAAGCCATTAAAGCCAAATACGATGAATTAAATGGTTAAATTTTTTGGGTTATAGAACGATAAAGCAATACCAAATGAATAAATATATCAGTTATAAAAGACGTCTTCAATTAATTCAATCTAGGCGTCTTTTATTATATTTTTTTAAACCGTTTCATTTGAAATATGAATATATGTACACTACCATTGATTATGTAATACTTATTTAGAAGAAATTAATGCGACGTATGACATTATAATACATTAGGAGGACTGTCACATGTACATCAGAAAAGCAAAATTACAATATCATGCAAAACCTGAGAAAAGTAATCCTATTCTCGCACGACGTTTACAGGAGATTTTAGGGGGTCAATGGGGAGAAACTACAGGAATGTTGGCTTATACGCTTCAAGGTTGGAACACTGCTGGCAATGAAAGATATAAAGATTTATTATTAGACACTGGTACGGAAGAAATAGGCCATATGGAAATGTTAGCTACCATGATCAATGACCTATTACGTGACGCTCCTACTGATACGATAGAAGAATTTGCGAGAAATAGTGATCCAGCGACCGCTGCAATACTTGGTGGTATGGACCCTCAACATGCATTCGTCAACGGTCTTGGTGCCGGGCTATCTGATTCTAACGGCAATCCTTGGAGCGCAAATTTCATCATTTCAAGTGGGAATCTACTCGCTGATATGCGCTTCAACGTTGTCCGTGAATCACAGGCACGCCTTCAAGTATCACGAAACTTCTTGCAAACGGAGGATAAAGGTGTTCGCGATATGCTAAGTTACCTCATGGCTCGTGAAACGCAGCACCAACTTCAATTCTTAAAAGCTTGTGAAGAATTGGAAGAAAAATACGGTCCAGTTGTACCACATGGTACTCAAGACTTACAAAAACAAGGTAAGGAGTTTACACATACACTTTACAACTTCTCAGAAGGAGAAGCCTCTCAAGCACTCGAGGGGGAAACTGCCCGTGATGGAAACAAATTCCACTATAGTAGTGACCCCATTATGGCAGGTGGTGAACCTGATTTAACAGCTGCACCAGAAATATTAAGAAATACGCCGCCTGAAGATCCAAACACTGCTGTTGAAGAAGGACGCAGAATGCTTGAAGGTGAACAAAATACAAGTAAATAGTTAAAAAATAAAAATATACTTGGCTTAGACTTATGTGATATGCATAAGTCTTTTTTTGTGTGGCTTTTTCGCCGAAAGGAGATATGCCCAACAGACAGGGAAATATCCTCATTCCCTAAGGTCGAATATATGAGAAGTGTATTTTATGAGATTTCCTTATTTTGATTGACCTATATTAGAAAAGGAATGTTCAAAGTTTTGAAATATGAGCCGACGCTTTTAACTGATCTTGCCGTATATAATAGGTGAGGTGATCATCATGAAGCAGTTGCGGGCATGGCTAAGTCAATTTGCATTAGATACGAAAGAAAAGAATATCCAACAAGTGTGGTTCTTGTATAGACCCTACTTGCTGGGTATTTTTGTCGTCTTTGTGACTGTGAGTGGACTAGGGATTTACGGACTTAGTCAGGTATTTCAAGGCAGACAAGGCCAAACTAACGCCTTAGTGGTAGAGGCAGAAACGGACGAAGGAACATCTGACTTGCTAAGCTCAGAAGAGCACCTGTCGGAAAATGTTGTAGTTTCATCAAGTGCGGTGGGTGGTACAGCCAGCGAAATCTCTAGAGAAGAAGCTGATGAAGAAGCTGATGAAGAAAGCGAAACTATCGCGAGTAGCGCAGCCAATGAAACCTGGTATGTAGACATTAAAGGGGCTGTAAAAATCCCGCAAGTTGTCCCAGTGATCCCAGGTATGCGGGTTCATGATGTGGTTGAAATGGCGGGTGGGGTAACTGGTGAGGCGGACCAAAGTCAGGTGAATTTGGCGCAATTAGTCACTGATCAAATGGTGATTTATGTCCCTAAAATGGGCGAAGAGGTTAGTCCTTCAACTGAAGCATTGGTTGCTGATTCTCAGGTCACAGAAAGTGATGTATCCGTGCGTTCTGGGGATCCCAATAGTGACGGGGGCCTGGTCAATATCAATACTGCAGATGCTACAATGCTACAGACCTTATCTGGTATAGGCGAGAAGCGGGCGGCCGATATCATTAATTACCGGGAGACGAACGGTCTATTTGAAACCATTGATGACCTAGACCAAGTGTCAGGAATTGGGGAGAAAACGATGGAGAAGTTACGGCCTTTAATTACGGTGGATTAAGATGCAATATAAGTTAGTCCTCCATAGTTTAGGTGTTCTTCTACTTGCAGTTGTGGTCCTGACCAATAGTCCTTGGGTCTGGCTTTCTTATGGCTTATTTTTGGTCCGTGTGCTTGCTTTAAAAGAGGGTAGATTTCTGCTACAACTAGTGTTTGTACATTGTTTACTCGGCGCTTATTTTGCCTATCAAGATGCTAGTCGACACAGTATCCTAACTGGGGCAGAAGAAGAATTGGTTATGGATGTGGCCATCACTGATGTAAAAGTTGAAGGCAATCTGTTGTCTTTTCGAGGGACTACGCTCTTAAAGGGACAAAATGAAAAGGTACAAGTATTTTATATGCTTGAAGACGAAGATAACCAAAAAGCTTGGTTAGATAAAGAACAATCTTTTCAGGCTACCCTTACTGGCACATTAGAACAAGCGGATGAAAACCAAAATTTTCACCTGTTTAACTACCGGACTTATTTAAAACGGCAGGATATTTATTGGATTATGTCACCGGATGCCATTAACATTAATAGGGATTTGAATCACTGGCAATTTTGGTTAGCCAACCAAAGACAAGCCATAATCAATTGGCTGGGGACCATTCAAAATCCGACCGTATCAGCCTATACTTTGTCTCTCTTTTTCAATAAAATGGATGCACTTGAAGGGGAGGTGTTAGACGCTTATCAAGCGATTGGCCTGATTCATTTATTTTCGATTTCCGGTTTTCACGTCCAGTATTTCTTAACTTTTTTCAAGAAAATCCTTCTTCGATTAGGCATCACAGTAGAATCTTTTGATTATTTCGCCATTGCCATCCTACTCCTATATACCGTCTTTTTAGGTTGGCCCTACGGTATGATTCGGTCCTTTGTGGCCTATACCTATAACGTCCTCCAGAAGCGGCGGGGCAGGAAACCTTCATCACTCGTAGGCACTTCCTGGTCCATGATTTTACTCCTAATGATAGACCCACGCATCATCTTTACCCTGTCCTTTCAGTTGACCTATGCCTTGTCCTATACTATTTTATTTACCGGGAAATTTATCCAAGCCAAATGCCGGCACTCCCTACAAGTCGAAATCTGGCAAAGTTTCATCTGTAGTTTAGTCACCATTCCCTTTTTAACCATGACCTACTTTGAATTCTCTTGGGTGTCCCTTATCTTAAATTACGGCTACTCCTGGCTATTCGCCACCTTTTTATTTCCCGGACTCCTTTTGATTTTACTCATTCAAATCACCAGCTTAGGCACTTATTTCACCTGGCTACAAGCTGGATTAGCTTATTTGATTGAGGGAATAGAAATGCTAGCTCTTTTCGCTGAAAAATGGACTTGGTTTCAGTGGGTGACGGGTAGGCCACAAATTGCTGTCTTGGTATTTTTTGTGGTCACTTTGCTCATATATCTAGCGGACCTTTCAAAAGCGAAAGTTACTAAAAGCTTGCACGGACTATTAGCGTTTAGCTTAGTTTTACTGTATTTGAACCCTTATTTACACAGATACGGGCAAGTAGCCATGCTAGCGATTGGGCAGGGGGATACCTTTTTCCTAGAAATGCCTTACCAAAGAAAGGTCTATTTAATCGATTTGGCGGGGAAAATCAACTTCACTACACTTTTAGCTGACCAAGATCCGTCCAAATCATGGCAATTACGGGATAGTGAAAGTGTCGCTGAAAGGCAAATAATTCCTGCCCTTAAAGCAGCGGGGACAAGGACGATCGATGGGGTGTTTTTAACTCACGGAGACTTCGACCATATCGGATCATTTGGTGAAATTGCCAAGGCCTTTAAAATCGAAACCTTATATTTACCAATCGGAATGGACGCGGACACAGAATCCTTAACTAGCTTGCAGGAAGCAATCGAGGCGGGGAAAAATCCTAAAATGAAGATTACCTGGCTCAAATCTGGAGACCAGGTGGCCCTTGACCAAAAAACCAATTTACAGGTTTTAGCGCCGAATAAATCAGGTGCAGGAGAAAATGCGGATTCTTTAGTCTTATATGGTAGAATAGGACTTCATGACTTTCTATTTACAGGAGATATAGACGGGGCAGCTGAAAATGCGCTCCCGAGTCTACCGGTGGATATTTTAAAAGTGGCTCATCACGGATCAGACCATTCAACGCCAGCTGACTTTATCGAGAGAACTCACCCAAAAATCGCTTGGATTTCAGTGGGTAAGGACAACCGGTATGGCCATCCAGCTGACCGGGTGGTGGCTGATTTAGAAGCCAATCAAACAAAAATATATCGTACGGATACAATGGGCGCTGTCCACTATATTTACTGGCCCAAATCCGCTAAAATAGACAGTGTGCAATTAAATTAGGAGGTAGGTTATGGAATTACAAAAGGCATTACAGGCGCTAAATAACGGGCAAATTGACCCCATATATGTACTACAAGGGCCTGAAACCTACTTAATCAACCGGTTTCTAACGGCCATTGAAGCTCAGTACTTACAAGAAGACGCTAACGCCATGAATTACATGTCCTTTGATATGGAAGAAGATAGCTTGGCGGACGTGATGGTTGAAGCCAACACCATTTCATTTTTCAATGAACCAAGATTGATTTTAATGCGGCAACCAGCTTTTTTAACGGGGTCACAGAAGAAGAATGCCATCAAGCAGGATGACACGTCCTTACTCGAATACCTGGATAATCCAGCAGATGATGTGGTATTAGTCATTGTGGCTGATTATGAATCCTTAGATGGCCGGAAGAAAATTGTGAAGCAACTCAAGAAGAAGGCCACATTTGTGGATACCTCTGTCATGGCCGAACCTCAAGTGAAAGACTATATGCAGCGGTACGTGGCTTCAGAAGGCGTTGATATGACCAGAGAAGCCATGGCCCTATTCTTGAAACGGACCAATTACCAGCTTACCCAGTCCATTCGTGAGATGGACAAGTTGATTTTATATGTAGGGGACGAGAAAAGAATCAACCAGCGAGATGTTGACTTGTTGGTGACACCGTCATTGGATGACAATATCTTCCATCTGACGGACCATATTATGCGTCAAGATTCAGCCGCTGCTTTAAGGTTATACCGCGAACTAATCGCACAGAAAAATCAACCCATCGCCATTCTTGGTTTACTCCAGTCTAACTTCCGCTTGTATACGCAAATTATCCAATTGAAGAAAGCGGGTTATGACCAAGGATCAATGGCTGAAACCATTGGCGTTCATCCATACCGGATTAAAATGGCTGGCCAATCGATTAATCCTTATTCGCCGAATTTACTCATGGTGGGTTATATGAAGTTGATTGAATTAGACTTTGATATTAAACAGGGGAAAGTAGACCAGCATCTTGGGATTGAGTGGTTTATTTTAGACTTTTGTTCAGGTAGGGCAGCTAGTTAAGGCATATATGTGAGAAAAACAGGCAACAAAAAAAGCAGGAAAATGCGTACGTCATTTTCCTGCTTTTTATAATGATCGGTTTTGGTAACACCATTTACCAAGGTCGATTATACTTTTTTAGCTAAGCGAGCTTTTTCACGAGCAGCTTTGTTAGCGTGGATTAATCCTTTGCTAGCAGCTTGATCTAACATTTTAGAAGCGTTACGGAATAATTCGTCTTTGTTGTCTGCGTTTTCTGCAGCAGCTTGTTCAAAACGTTTAACAGCTGTACGTACAGAAGCGATTTTCGCGCTGTTACGAGCGTTAGCAGTTTCGTTTTGACGAGCACGTTTGATTGCTGATTCAATATTTGGCATTAAAAACACCCACTTTCCTGTCAAAATTATAAAAGTGAACTTGTCACTAACAGACAATATTATACAGAAATAATAAGAGATAAGTCAAGGTAAATTTAATGAGTCTTATCTAACCTGCTATAAACAAGTGATAATGTCTTATATATTCACAAGGGAAAATGTCTTGGGCAGATCAAACTTGGTGGAAATAGCGAACTAATAGATACCATCAAGAATATGACTTGTCTCTTGTAAAAGGATTTTGTTCAAAAATTTATTGGCATTGGCAAGGAAAAAAGGCTGGTGATTTTGAAAACTGATACCTGTTTCAATTGGACCGTCAGCCAAGTCGCGGACCCCCTTTTTCCAAGTGTTAAGGTTTCGGCTTTAATCACTTAGATGGTATAATATTAGGGTATGTAATTGTGTATTTTAAAAGGAAGAGAGGTTCATGATGATAAACCAATTTGATTTAGTTTCGGAATATGAACCGAGTGGGGACCAACCGGAAGCCATCAGAAGAATTGTGGAACAAGTGGAGGCTGGCGATAAGGCGCAAGTTTTACTAGGTGGTACGGGGACTGGGAAGACTTTTACCATGGCCAATGTGATCGCCCAAACCAACCGACCAACTTTGGTTCTAGCCCATAATAAAACCTTGGCAGGTCAGTTATACGGGGAATTGAAAGATTTCTTCCCGAATAATGCGGTGGAGTATTTTGTATCTTACTACGACTACTACCAACCGGAAGCATATGTGCCGTCAAGTGATTCATATATTGAAAAATCAGCTTCCGTGAATGACGAAATTGATAAGCTACGCCACTCTGCGACGTCTTCCATTTTGGAGCGACGGGATACGATTGTCGTTGCCTCTGTTTCATGTATTTATGGTTTGGTGAACCCAGTCGAGTACCGCGATCATGTGATATCAATTAGACAAGGGCAAACATTATCCCGCGATGCCTTTATGCGTCGTTTAGTTGAAAATCAATATGAACGGAATGATATCGACTTCCAGCGTGGGACTTTCCGTGTGCGTGGGGATATTGTGGATGTATTCTTATCATCTCATGATTCTTCATCGATTCGAGTGGAGTTTTTTGGTGATGAAATCGACCGCATTCGTGAAGTGGATGCTTTAACAGGTGAGGTCCAGTCTGAAGTAGAACATTATCCCATTTATCCAGCGACTCACTTTGTGGTGGACCATGAACAAGTAGAAAAATCAGTTAAATCAATTGAGGCTGAATTAGAAGAACGTTTGAAAGAGTTGAATGATGAAGGGAAGTTGCTTGAAGCGCAACGTCTAGAACAACGTACTCGCTATGATATAGAAATGCTTCTTGAAATGGGTTATTGTAACGGGATCGAAAATTACTCTCGTCATATGGACGGGCGTAAACCTGGGGAAGCACCATATACCTTGCTTGATTTCTTCCCAGAAGATTTCTTATTAATGGTGGATGAGTCACATATGACAATGCCACAGGTGCGCGGAATGTATAACGGAGATAAGGCTAGAAAACAAGTTTTAATTGACCATGGTTTCCGTTTACCATCAGCCTTGGATAACCGACCATTAAAATTAGAAGAGTTTGAAGGAAAATTAAACCAGACACTATTCGTATCCGCAACACCAGCGGATTATGAAGTAGAAAAAGCAGGCGAAGATGACATTGTAGAACAAATCATTCGACCAACCGGCCTGCTTGATCCTACTGTGGAAGTTCGTCCAATTGAAGGTCAAATTGATGACATTATTAGTGAGATTAATGACCGAATTGAACGAGAAGAACGGGTATTTATCACCACTTTAACGAAACGAATGGCAGAAGACCTGACCGACTACTTGGAAGAAGTGGGCATTAAGGTGAAATATCTGCATTCTGATATCAAGACGTTAGAACGTACAGAAATTATTCGTGACTTACGTCTAGGTGTATTCGATGTGTTGATTGGGATTAACTTATTGCGTGAGGGAATAGATGTACCTGAAGTATCCTTAGTCACGATATTAGATGCGGATAAGGAAGGATTCTTGCGTAATGAACGGTCGCTGATCCAAACTATTGGACGGGCAGCACGTAATCAAAATGGGCATGTAATTCTGTATGCAGATGGTATCACCGACTCTATGCGCCGGGCAATGGATGAAACGGCCCGTCGTCGTGCTATCCAACAAGCTTATAACAAGGAACATGGGATTGTACCGCAAACAATCAAGAAAGAAATTCGTGATGCTATTCGAATTACCCATGTGAATTCTGAAGAAATGAGTAATTCTCTAACAGAACAATTACGGGCTTTAAAACGGGATGACAGAGAACAAGCTTTACGGAATGTGGAATTAGAAATGAAACAAGCTGCCAAGGACTTAAACTTCGAAAAAGCGGCTGAACTGCGTGACATTATTATGGAATTAAAGGCAGAAATGAAGAAATAGCTCTTACTTGTCTTAGCTATCAAGTAAGAGTAGCTTGCGTTCGATATTTCATAAAATTTTTAATAACAAAAAAGGCATCGCTTTGTCGGCGGTGCCTTTTTCTTTGACTATTATTCTTTTAAGTTATTATTCTTTACTTCATTTTCCAATGCTATTTTATTTGCTATAAAAAGGTTAAAGTAACTCAAGCAGAGGATCAACCAAGTAGCGCCTATAGACCAACCGGCGATGATGTCAGATAGATAGTGGACGCCAAGGTATAATCGAGATGCACTGATGGCAACCACCATGAAGATGGTAAAGCCAATTAAGTAGGGCATCATCTTTGGGTACTTATCCTTAAAATAATACCAAATTAAGAAAGCTAGGGATCCCCATGCTAGTACTGCACCAGTTGCATGTCCAGAAGGGAAGGAGTAGCCCCCTTGGTCAACAAGGTGCGTCACGTAGGAAGGGCGCGCCCTTTGAATAATATTTTTAATTAGGTCAACAACAGGCCCAACGCCAACTAGAATAGTGAAAACTATCCAAAGTAATACTTGCCATTTTTGGCTGATACAATAGAAAATACCAGCTATAATCATCGTGAGAGGAATGATTCCTTGGGCATTACCAATGAGGGTGAAAGATTGTACAAACGTTGTAAAAGGCGCTGGACCCCATTGATAGAGATGTTGGCCAATATTTTGGTCGATTACTGTCAAAAAATCAACGTCAATCATTGCTGTTAAACAGATTAAAATAAAGGGTATTGCGGTGATGGCGGATGCTATTAAATAAGGTAGAATTGGATCTTTTTTCATTGCTGGCCTCCATGTCGATATTAAGCTTTATTGTATATATTGTATGAACATTTCGCAAGGGAATAAAGGCTGATGATTTTTTTGAGAATCCATTTGCATTATAAGTTGATTATGTGTATAATGTCAGATGACCGTTTACTTCGCGAGTTGAATCACCAACGCTTGTCGCAGTTTACGGCGAATATTATGAAAGAGGTGTTGTCACATGGCAATTTCAAAAGAACGTAAAAACGAATTAATCCAACAATTTGCACGTCACGAAGGAGATACTGGTAGCCCAGAGGTACAAATCGCTATCTTAACTGAAGATATCAACTCTCTTAACGAACATGCACGTACGCACAAAAAAGACCACCATTCTTACCGTGGTTTAATGAAAAAAGTAGGTCACCGTCGTAACTTGTTAGCTTACTTACGTAACAAAGATGTTCAACGTTACCGTGAATTAATCAAAGCATTAGGCTTACGTCGTTAATTCTTATAAATATGATCTTAAAGCGGGATACTTTTGTGTCTCGCTTTTGTTGATTTTTAACCCTTTTTATAGGAAAATAAACTAGTATGGAATAAAGGCGCCAACAGTTGTTCACTACTATGCAAATTTGTGAGTATCAAGTCTTGATCTTAGAAATTTGTTTAGTAGCAAACTTGTTGGCAGTATGCAAATAAAGGAGCATGTTAGAACATGGAAGAAAAGCAAGTGTTTAAAATGAATTGGGCCGGCCGCCCGTTAACGATCGAATATGGTCAGGTAGCTAAACAAGCCAATGCAGCGGTATTGGTTCGTTACGGAGATACTGTCGTATTAACTGCCGTAGTAGGGGCAAAAGAAGCTAAGCCAGGACAAGACTTCTTCCCATTACAAGTAAACTATGAAGAAAAAATGTACTCAGTAGGGAAAATTCCTGGTGGTTACATTAAACGTGAAGGTCGCCCAAGCGAACATGCAACATTAACAGCACGTTTGATTGACCGTCCTATCCGTCCAATGTTTGACGAAGGGTTTACCAATGAAGTGCAAGTGATTAATACTGTTTTATCCGTAGACCCAGACTGTTCACCAGAAATGGCCGCAATGTTTGGTTCATCAGCAGCCTTAACAATCTCAGATATTCCTTTCGATGGTCCTATCGCAGGGGTAAATGTTGGTCGTGTAAATGGTGATTTGGTGATTAACCCAACTGTAGAACAGCAAGCACAATCTGATTTAGAGTTAATTGTTGCTGGTTCTAAAGATGCCATCAACATGGTAGAGTCTTCAGCTGCAGAGTTATCTGAAACAGAAATGCTTGAAGCCTTAATGTTTGGTCACACATCAATCCGTGAATTATGCTACTTCCAAGACGAGATCCGTGAAAAAGTTGGTCAAGAGAAAATGGACGTCCAATTAAATACACCGGACAACGTGTTGGTTGCTGAAGTAACAGCACAATACAATCAACAAATGGTTGACGCTATCCAAACTTTTGATAAATTGGAACGTGAAGAAAATATCGAAGCGGTTAAAGCAGCGATTATCGACCACTACAGCGAATTATATGCGGAGCATGAAGATGTTGCAAAATTAATGGACCAAGTGCGCCAAATCGCTCACCAATTAGAATATAAAGAAGTTCGCCGTTTAATTACTGACGATAAAGTACGTCCTGATGGTCGTAAAATTGACGAAATCCGTCCATTAGCTTCAGAAGTTGGCTTATTACCACGTACACACGGTTCTGGTTTATTCACTCGTGGACAAACCCAGGCCTTATCAGTAGCGACATTAGCACCATTATCTGAAGAACAACGTATTGATGGTTTATCTGGTGACGTTACGCAACGTTTCATGCACCACTACAACTTCCCTCAATACTCAGTAGGTTCAACCGGCCGTTACGGTTCGCCTGGTCGTCGTGAAATTGGTCACGGTGCTTTAGGTTACCGCGCCTTAAACGAAGTATTGCCAAGTGAAGAAGACTTCCCGTATGCAATTCGTTTAGTTGCTGAAGTATTAGAATCTAACGGTTCATCATCACAAGCATCTATTTGTGCGGGTACTTTAGCCCTTATGGACGCAGGTGTGCCAATTAAAGCACCTGTTGCTGGTATCGCAATGGGTCTAATCATGGATGAAGACGAAGAAAACTATACAGTCTTAACCGATATCCAAGGTCTAGAAGACCACTTAGGTGACATGGACTTTAAAGTAGCCGGTACAGAAAACGGTATTACTGCGCTACAAATGGATATCAAGATTAAAGGGATCACGGAACAAATTCTACGTGAAGCTTTAGACCAAGCACATAAAGCGCGTGTTGAAATCTTGGGTCACTTAGCAACTGCAATTGACGCGCCACGTGCTGAATTAAGTCCTTATGCACCAAAAATTGAGCAAATGCAAATTGATCCAGATGACATTAAAGTGGTTATCGGTAAAGGTGGCGACACCATCAACAAAATTATCGATGAAACAGGTGTTAAAATTGATATCGATCAAGAAGGTGGCGTGAATATCGCTTCAGATAATGCGGCAATGATCAAACGCGCGAAAGAAATTATTGCTGAATTGACCCTAAAAGTTCAAGCAGGTGAAGTGTATGAAGGAACTGTCAAACGCATTGAAAAATTTGGTGCCTTTGTTGAGATCGCTAAAGGTAAAGATGGTTTAGTGCATATTTCTCAACTGCAAGAAGAACGAACCAATAATGTGGAAGACGTAGTGTCAATGGACGAAAAAGTCCGCGTAAAAGTGACAGAAATCGACAACCGTGGTCGTATCAACTTGACGATGAAAGGTTTAGACGCTGAGTAATATTCAGATATTTTATATAAGAGAGCATCCAGTTTTTTAACTGGGTGCTTTTTTATATAGAGATAAAGAAAAATAGGTCCAGTATCATCAATAAACGTCATCAATTGAAATATAAAAATTCGACTATTTAGGTTTCCATTCAAATAAAATGAGGTTGATGTTGTGCTACATTTACATAGTTCAGAGAAAATTTTGATGTGCTAACGGTATAAAATATTTATAGGGAAGTAATGAATTTGAAGAGATTAACTTCTAAGAAAAGTGAATAAATCAAAATACTGATACTTTTTCTATTCTCATGATATGGACTAAATAAGGGTGAAGACCATTAAATTGTTGATCGTGCAAACTGAAGAAGGGTAACAGATAATTTTTATATTAATTGAGTGTTTTCTCATTTTTATTTCATAATACTGTCATTTTCATTGAGAAAAAGGCTAAGCTCTGATAAAATGAAACAGCGAGTGCGAATACTATCGAATATAAATAAAAGGATGAATCAATTATGGCAAAAGAGTATAATGTAGCAATTGTCGGAGCAACAGGTGCAGTTGGGGAACAATTACGTCACTTGGTTGCAAAAGCAAATTTCCCAGTAAAAAATGTGAAACTATTAGCATCAGCGCGTTCAGCGGGTACAGCATTACCGGTGGGCGATAAAAATTATGTTGTTGAAGAATTGACAAAAGATGCTTTTGAAGGTGTGGATATTGCCTTTTTCTCAGCTGGTGGAGACCGTTCAATCGAATTTAGCCAAGCAGCTATTGATGCCGGTGCAGTTGTCATTGATAATACTTCTGCCTTCCGGATGGATGAAAATACGCCTTTAGTAGTACCAGAGGTAAACCCACAAGCATTGAAAAATCATAATGGCTTGATTGCTAACCCTAACTGTTCAACAATCCAAATGGTTGTGGCTTTAAATCCAATCCGTGATGCCTTTGGATTAGACCGTGTGATCGTGTCTACTTACCAAGCGGTATCAGGTGCAGGGGCGACAGCTATTGAAGAAATGCGTCAACAATACCGTGATATTGAAGCAGGTAATGATATTCAAACACCTGGCATCTTGCCAGTTGGTGGTGATGAGAAACATTATCAAATGGCTTACAACGTATTGCCGCAAATCGATAAATTCCAAGACAACCACTATACTTATGAAGAAATGAAAATGACCAATGAAACCAAAAAAATCTTAGGTGATGAGACGATTGGGGTATCAGCGACTTGTGTGCGTGTACCGGTTGTTTACGGCCACTCAGAGTCTGTTTACTTTGAAGTAGATAATGATGACGTGACACTTGAAGATATCCAAAATGTTTTACGAGATGCACCTGGTGTTGTATTGGAAGATGATATCAACCAACAACTTTACCCTCAAGCAGTAAATGCTGAGAAGAAAACGGAAACATTTGTTGGCCGTATCCGTAAAGATTTAGACTTCCCACGTGGATACCATATGTGGGTTGTTTCTGACAATTTATGGAAGGGTGCCGCATTGAATTCAATTCAGATTGCAGAACAAATGGTAGCTGATAAATTAATCTAGTTTATGTTATACTTAAGCTAGCGATGTGCGGGCAATATGGCGAAGCGTCATTGCACCGCACTTTTTTTGAGTAAAAAATATATCCGACCTGATTAACAATTTGCGTCAGCTTGGATACAGGCTGCACTAACTATTTAGCGTGCATCCAGACTTTATAAAAATAAACCCAATATATTAGGAGGCAATAATATGAGTGATATTAATATCATCGCTCTGGGTGGTGTCCGTGAAAACGGGAAAAACATGTACCTAGTCGAAGTTGACGAAGCAATCTATGTCTTAGATTGTGGTCTTGTATACCCACCAGATGAATTATTAGGAATCGATATGATGATTCCAGACTTTACATACTTAAAAGAAAACCAAGACCGTGTAGCAGGGGTATTTTTAACCCACGGCCATGCGGATGCTATTGGTGCTTTACCGTATTTATTAAAAGATATTCAAGTACCCGTATTTGGTACTGAATTAACAATTGAATTAGCGAAAATTCAAACCAAGAAAATTGGCTTGAAGAATTATCAAGACTTCCATATTATTTCGGAAGATAATGAAATTGATTTTGGGAATGTCGTGATTAAATTCTTTAAAACGACTCACTCTGTACCAGAATCAGTAGGGATTGAAGTATCTACACCAGAAGGCTCAATCGTTTATACTGGTGACTTCAAGTTTGATATGACAGTTTCAGATGCATATAAGACAGACTTTTCGCGTATTGTTGAAATTGGTCGTGACGGTGTATTCGCCTTACTATCAGATTCCAATGCAGCAGAAAATATGAAACCCAACGCCACTGAAATTGAAATTGAACAAGGTTTGTTGAAGGAAGTGCGCAATGCTAAAGGTCGTGTTATCGTTGCGGCGGTGGCTTCAAACTTAATGCGTATTCAACAAGTTTTAGATGTTGCAAGTAAACTAGGTCGTCGTGTTTTCTTAGATGATACTGAATTGGAAGAAATTATTGACGTAGCTATTCGCTTAGGCAAACTATCGATTCCGTCAAAAGACTTGATTACCAACTTGAAGGACCTTGGCCGTTTTGAAGATCATGAAATTATTTTCCTAGAAACTGGAAAATCTGGTGAGCCATTAACAACCTTACAAAAAATGGCCTCAAGCCGTCACACAACTGTATCCATTAAAGATGGTGATAAGGTCATTATTGTGACAACACCTTCTTATGATATGGAAAAAGTGGTAGCAGAAACTAAAAACGATGTTTACCGTGCAGGCGGTGAAGTGGTTGAATTAGCTCAGGCGTATGCGTCAAGTGGTCATGCGAGTCCAAAAGACTTACAATTAATGATCAGCTTATTGAAGCCAAAATATGTGGTCCCAATTTCAGGTGAATACCGTCTAATGTCTGCCCACAAACACTTGGCAACAGAGGTAGGTATTCCAGAAGAGAGTGTCTTCTTATTAGATAAAGGGGATATCTTGACCTATAAAGATGGCAATATCCATATCGGTGGTGCCGTACCAGCTTCAAATGTATTGATTGATGGATCAGGTGTTGGAGATATTGGTAATATTGTTCTTCGCGACCGCCGTATCTTATCTGAAGATGGTATTTTCTTAGTTGTCCTAACGATTTCGCGCCGTCTAGGTAAAATCTTATCTGGTCCAGAAATTATTTCTCGTGGTTTCATCTATATGAAGGCTTCTGAAACCCTATTAGATGAATCAAAAGACCTTGTCGTTGAAGTGACTGAGGAAAATCTTAAAGACAAGAACTTTGAATGGTCTAAATTAAAAGGTGACATCCGGGATGCGCTAAGTAAGAAATTATATAGTGAAACTCAACGCCGTCCGATGATTTTACCAGTCATTATGGAAGCTTCAAACTACCATCCTGACAAAAAAGATAAGAAAAAAGGGAAACAAAACTAAGGGGGTCCGGCATGAACGCGTCACAAAAATTAGTAGTCTGGGTTGAAGGATTATTATTTGTCATCCTGGCTTTATTAATTGAAAGTATCTTCCCAGTAACCATTACAAGTTACAATATTACCGTAGCGATTTCATTAACCCTATTGGTTTTCTATTCATATAGAAGAGGATCAACAGCAGGCTTTATCGCTGGTGCAGTACTTGGAGCAGTAGTGGGGTATTTACAAGTAGAGAATGTACAAACAGAGTGGATGGTGCTAGTGGCTAGTGCAATCCAAACAGCTATGGTTGGGTTATCAGGTAAATTTGCCCGAAACTTACAGCGGACGTTATTCAACCGCCGTATGTCTAGTGTATACCTAAACCTAATTACCGGGACAGTTATGACTTTTGCCGCATTCTTCATCCTAAAATTTATCTTTAATCAATATGTGCTAAATATTGGTCAAGTGGCTGACGGTACATATGCGATGAGTATGTTATGGTCATTCTTGGCTAACTTAGCCTTAGCTTTAATCATCCTAGTAATCATCTTGAACGTATCATCGAAATTTTGGATTCCAAAGAATACGCCATATATTTCGCGCAAAGAACGTTCGCGTTTATTGAATGACTAACTCGTTCATCATATCTTGTAACAATAAATAGTAAGTAAGAGCAAACAACTAGTCCTCGGCATTTTCAATCGACCATTTTGTTTGCTCTTTTACTTTTAAAAAGGGGAAAACATGGGTTTATATATTTTTTATGGGATTTTAATTCTTTTAGTGCTAAATACCATCGCCGCAGTTATTACCATCCTTAGACAAGACCGTCCTGTGGCGACTATTTGGGCTTGGCTACTGGTCCTTATATTACTACCGGGTGTTGGGTTTATCATTTACTACTTTGTAGGCCGGAAAATTTCCGACCAAAATATCTTTAGGATTCGTAACCAAGAAATTTATGGTTTAAATGGTCTAAAAGAAAAGTATTTAAATAAAGATGGTAAACAGAAAAATGTTGACCATTATCCGCGTGGTATTCAAAAAATGATGCGTGTCTTGTTTAAGAGTGACTATTCAATCTTGACTGAAAACAATCATGTCGAAATCTTTATTTCAGGCCAAGAAAAAATGGACCGACTAGTTGCGGATATCTATGCCGCGACAGATTCAGTGCATGTCCAGTACTACATCTTTACTGATGATGAAGTGGGTATGCGGGTAGTGGACGCCTTAATTGACCGAGCCAAAGCGGGATTAGAGGTCAAGCTGATGGCTGACGCAGTAGGTAGTCGTCGGCTAAGTAAGAAATCAGTCAAACGCATGGAAGAGGCAGGGGTACAGTTTGAAAGTTTTTTCTCAAAAAGTCCCTTTTTTATTTTTAATTTTCGCCTAAATTGGCGTAATCACCGTAAAATTGTGGTGATTGACGGTTTAGTCGGTTATGTAGGAGGCTTTAATGTAGCCAAAGAGTATATTGGAACAGGGCCTTTAGGATACTGGCGCGATACTCACTTCCGTCTAACAGGAGATGCTGTCAAAACCTTACAAAGTCGTTTCATGGTAGACTGGTTTGCTTCTAAGAAAGCTAAACCAAGTGATTTTGACCATGAATATTTCCCAGACCCAGAAGTAAATGGTGAAACAGCCATGCAAATTGTTTCATCTGGACCAGATGAAGAGTCAGACCAAATAAAAATGGGTTACCTGCAGATGATTAATATTGCAGAAGAGTATATTTATATTCAAACACCTTACTTTATTCCAGACGAAGCCATCTTTGAAGCAGTTGAGATGGCAGCCTTATCAGGTGTGGAAGTCCACATCATGATTCCATCAAAACCTGACCACCCATTAGTATATCGAGCAACAGAATACTATGTAAAGTCCTTACTGCCAGCTGGTGTTCACGTACATAAATACCGTGAAGATGGGTTCTTACATGCCAAAACAGTATGCGTAGACGGTCATGTTGCTAGCGTTGGGACTGCTAACTTTGACATTCGAAGCTTCGCCTTGAACTTTGAAATCAATGCCTTTGTGTATGACCGCAAAGTCGTTACCCAATTAGAAGGAATCTTCAAAAATGATTTGAAAGAATCAACTCAAGTCGACATGGACCATTTCGAAAACCAAACAAAATGGAAGAAATTCCGTCAAGGGTTCTCGAGATTGTTCTCACCAGTTTTATAATAGGCAAAAGAAAAAAACCAGCTATCTGATTAGCTGGTTTTTGCGGTGTTATGGAATTGTTGGTGATAACGATGATTAATTTAATCGGCGTAAACAGAACGAACAGCCATGATTTCATCGACTTTAATGATGCGCATAACATCATTATCAACATCTTCAAATAGGATAATGTCTTTATCTGTATATTTTGACCGGAAGATACCAAATAAAATATCTTTGGTGTTCATAGAACCGATTTGACGAGTAACGGTAATATATAGGGGTTCACCTAATTCGTTAGAATAGTTAATGTATTTGATTATGTCTTTGATTGGCATAATAGTTGTCAATACGTTGCTTTCCTTTTTCGCTTTGCGCTCTTCACTATTGAAAGAAAGGATATTTGACTGGCTAGATTGTTCAGCTTCAAGCAACATTGGATCAACTGGGATGAATAGATTACGGATTGATTGATAAGATAATGGGTTTTGCATGATAAGCCTCCTTATATTGAACAGTGGTCAGAACGATGGGTACGTAGTAACGTAACTTGATTTAGCAAACGTTTGTTCGCTTTACAATTTATATTATAAAGAACGTCCGTTCGGTATGCAAGTCTTTTTACGAACATCTGTTCACTTTTTACTCAGAAGCTTAAATATGGTATGATTCTAATTGAAAATTAATCCTAACATTAAAGAAAACCTTCAGGTCTTTGAGAAAAATAATTAAATTTGTGGTACTATTAATGCTATATAAAAATGTGAAGGGTGAAAGGTGTTCTATGAAATCGAAAGGACTATTAGTTGTATTATCCGGTCCCTCTGGAGTGGGGAAGGGAACAGTGCGACAAGCGCTGTTCGAGACTGATACGAATCATGATCAGTTTTATTATTCAGTTTCTGCAACAACCCGACAACCACGCCCGGGCGAAGTAGATGGAAAAGACTACTTCTTTGTATCGCGCGACAAATTCGAAGGTATGATTGAAGACGAACGTTTGTTGGAGTATGCTGAATATGTGGGCAACTACTATGGAACACCCCTTCAATACGTTGAAGAAATGACTGACCAAGGTAAGGATGTTTTCCTTGAAATAGAGGTTCAAGGTGCATTGCAGGTTAAGCGACGTATGCCAGATGGTGTATTCATTTTTCTTGCACCACCGACTATGCATGAGTTAGAATCTAGAATAGTTAATCGTGGTACTGACGCCCCAGAAGTCATTGAGAAGCGGATGCATCAAGCACGAGAAGAGTTGCAATTGGTTACGCAATACGACTATGTTGTGGAAAATGATAATGTAGACTCGGCAGTTGAACGAATTCAAACCATCATAAATGCTGAGCATTTAAAAACAGACCGATTTATCGACGATATTGTAGAAAATTACTTAAAGGAAGGCGACGAAAAATAATGATTATCTATCCATCAATTGACAAATTATTAGACCGCATCGATTCAAAATACTCACTAGTATCCATTGCTGCAAAACGCGCAACTGAATTACAGGTTGAGAAGAATCCAATGTTAAATGAATACCAATCACCTAAATTTGTAGGTCAAGCGTTAGAAGAAATCGCTTCTAATGACTTAGTGATTGATCCAGACTCATTATCGCAAAGCTAATTATCATTTTTAGAAAAATATAAACTTCATTAAGCCAAGTAGCTTTCCGTTGCTTGGTTTTTTTGCTAATTCAGTCTAGATATGTGAGGTGACTTAGCTAATGAAATACGCAAAAAAAGAGGTGTACCATCAAAACGGTCATACCTCTTATCATCAATTGAATATTATTTTTCAGAGACTAATTTGCCTTGAACATATACTTGTTGGATATTGGCTTGGTTAGCTAAGTATAGGATCTTTTCAAATGTTTGTCCTAGATCTTCAAAGACACCAAATCCGTGGATACGGTTTTCCTTAGCTTTTGTATCAATGACTTGGAAATCTGCCGTATAGCCTTCTTTGATTAAACCAATTGGTAAGTCAAGGGCTTCACCACCACCAAGTGTAGCGAGAGAAAAGGCTTCTACAACAGAAATGTGAGAAT
This sequence comes from Aerococcus sp. 150760013-2, assembly GCF_053627715.1. Classification (NCBI taxonomy): domain Bacteria; kingdom Bacillati; phylum Bacillota; class Bacilli; order Lactobacillales; family Aerococcaceae; genus Aerococcus; species Aerococcus sp. 150760013-2. The sequence goes on along the minus strand of NZ_JBSEYI010000005.1, from coordinate 2,233 downwards.
CTGGCACACCACGTTTGGCTTGCGGTAAACGGGTATCAACACCGTCTTCTAATTGACGTGAGCTCATCACAGCTTGTTTAATCCCGTCATATAGAGACGGTGAGAAACCACCGGAAATATCTGTTCCTAAGCCAACTTGTACGTCTAATTCTTTTAGGTGTTTAATGGGAATAATACTATTAGCAAAGTAAACGTTAGAAATAGGGCAGTGGGCAACCGCTGTTTGGTTTTCTGCAAAAATCGCAGCATCATCGTCATTGATAAAGTTAGAATGGGCCATAACTGATTTTTTACCGAATAAACCAAAGTCTCTAAGGGCTTCAGTGTCAGTTTTACCAAAGCGTTTATAAGTAAAATCATGTTCCCATTGCCCTTCACTACAATGCGTGTGGACGTGGGTGTCGTATTTTTGAGCTAGTGCACCTAAACCAGCTAAGGCCTCGTCAGTACAAGAGGGCGCAAACCGGGGCATGACAACAGGGTAGACGCCTTGAATGACGTCCTTACCATAAGCACGCACTTCTTGGATAAATTCTTCAGTTTCTTGTAGGGCAATCTCAGTTGACGCATCTCGGTAAAAGTCAGGGTTACCTTGTGGGTCATCCATAACTACTTTACCAACTAAGGCGCGTTGACCTTTTTCTGCAGCAATCTTAACCAATTCAAATGACGATTCTTTGTGAATAGTCCCGAAATAAAGGGCAGTAGTGGTGCCACGAGCGAGTAAGGTCGCCACTAAGTCTGTGTAAACTTCTTTCGCGAAGTCAATGTCTTTATATTTAGCCTCTAGTGGAAAAGTGTGTTCATTTAACCAAATATCTAATGGGACGTCTAAAGCAATCCCTGCTTGAGGCCACTGGGGTGCGTGGATATGGGTGTCAATAAAGCCAGGTAATAAATATTGACCGTCTGTTAGACGAATTAAAGTGCCACGTTCTTCAAATAAGGCGATTAGCGGTTGGTAATCACCATCATCAGCCGGTACAATTCTATCGATTACCCCATCTTGGTTGATGGTTATCAGTGCCTGTTCTTGGTATTCAAGTTGGCCGTGAGTTGGTGTGTGAAAATAAGTTGCGACAATGGCTTTTTCTAATCCAATCATGTTGTGCTCCCTTTAAATAAAAATATTTCCTTCTCTCTCATTTTAAGATAAATTAACGAACAAGTAAATAGAATTAAAGTTAAATGTTCGTAAATAAACTCTAATATCTCAAATTAATTAGATTTTAGTTACAAAAAGGATAAATTAACGAACGTATATACAAAGGGAAAGCGAAAATGTATGCCACAGGCAATTAATGTTAAATGCCAACCAATTACTATACAATAGGTAGATCAACTACTCTCTGTTAAAACAGAGAGTTTGTCCTAAACATGGTGGTTGTACAAACGATATAATATCTCCAACCGTTTAAAGACACTAAGGGATGGTTGACTGGCACCCCATCAGTAAGCGGTCTGTAGACACTTACCGAATATTGTTTTACGTTTAATAATTTTGTATTGGCACAACTTTTTCAAACCGCGGGTTTTTCTCACTCGACAGATATCGGTGACCCAATTCTTGAATATTGATAGCTGCCACACGGTCATCATTTGATTGATACCCACAATTTTGACAAGTAAACAAGTGCTTATCTTGTTGTCTATTAGCTCTATCAATTGATTCGCATTTCGGACAACGTTGGGACGTAAATTGTGCGGATACTTTTAAAACTTGCGAACCACTTTCTAAAGCTTTATACATTAACTTTTCTTCAAAATCGAAGAATCGCCAAGAATGGTGTTCATACCGTACATCTTGCTTACGGTGGTGAGTCGTGTTAAAAGTAACGTTCGTAAGATCTTCCACCACAAACAAGGTATTGGCCCCGTATCGGTCAACGAGTGTCTTTGATAATTGATGGTTCACATCATTCATCCAGCGGTTCTCTCGTCTTTCAATTGTTTTAAGGCGTCTACGACTTGATTTGGTGTTCTTCGCTTGTAAGGACTGGCGCAATTTCTTAAAACGCCGTCTTTTCTTCATCAAGCTTTTACCCGAATAGAAGGTAGTATGAGCTGTATCATCCGCAATAGTTAGTATCTGTCTTAAACCACGGTCAATGCCTACAATACGTTGAATATTAGTTTCATCTGGGCTGTCTATCTCTTTACTTGCGGACACGTGTAAGAACCACTTACCCTTACGACAGAGTAATTCAGCTTGACCGAACTTGTAAGCATTCTG
>NZ_JBSEYI010000004.1:0-144330 GCF_053627715.1 Aerococcus sp. 150760013-2 | reverse complement strand
TAAAAAATGAATAATGGAAAAGAGTATAAAAAAACCAGGTAATCTAATGATTACCTGGCAGATATTACTCATCAGTCCTATTTGACGAAGAGCCGTTTAAACGTACTTTATAAACATGGCGTGGTCGATTTCTAGGTAGAGGTTTTTATGACGCCATTCGCGTTCATAGCCGAGACTATTACTGATAAAATGTTGATTACCTTGCTTTATTTGGTGTCTGATGTGAACGTGCCCCATGATTGATTGTTTGATTGGATAATCTTGATAGAAAGGTAAGTAGTCATCGGTTGCGATATAGGCATTGAAGAAGTCGAACACCCGGTGTGGCATGGGGATAGTAAACTCAGGAATGGTAACGACATGGGTCAAAAGGATAATATTTTTGGGTTGAGGGGCTGTCATCACTTGGTCTAAGGTTTCTTTGGTTTCCTGAGCGAATTGCTTAGAGACTTCTTTGTCAGTTGCTTGCCAATCTAGCCGAACTTTATCTTGCCAGGTGACGAGTTTGTGGCGGCCGGTCTCTAACTTTTCTTCTGTAAAAGCTGGATCATGATAGGCATGGTTGTACCAACCAGTATGACCAACAACAGCAGTATCCCTGCCCACCATTAATGCCTTGTTTAATATGCTTTGTGGGTGACTTTTAAAGGTGTCGTGGATAGTCAATGTATGCTTTTTGGCCGATTTTGCTTCCCAGTAATCATGGTTACCTGGTATAAAATAAATCTTAGCGCCGGATTGAGCTTGTAATTTTTCCACAAATGCAATGGTCTTCTCGTAATGGTTAGAGATGTCACCACCGATAAAGACTTCGTCTAGTGCTTGGTCGTTGATGTAGGCGGATAGGGTATGAAGAAAGTCTGTTTCTTGTAGGGTCTTACTGCGGTCGATATGTATATCTGATATAAATCCTAGTTTCATTTGTTTCACCCTTATTCTTGGAATCAACTCTATTCTACCATATGGCTTGAGAATGCATATTAATTGAATTTCTACTGTCGAAAGCATACCATGAGTTTATAAACAAAAACTAGGAGGTATTATATATGGTAGACAATATTCAACCATTCACACAAGATGAATTTGAGAAAGAGATTAAGGATTTTCAAGAGATTACAGCAAATGTGGCGAAAGGGTTCTTAGAAGAAGACGAAGCTAAATTGGTATTTATTGGTCGTCCTACTTGTCCTTTCTGTCGTAAATATTTACCAAAATTAATCCAAGCCTTAGGCGATGAAGTAAGCAGTACATACTATTTAAATTCTGAAGAAACAGCAACTGATGATGCTTTATCTGACTTCCGTTTTGAAGTGGGCGCTAAAACTGTTCCTTCATTAGTTTACGTTGGTGGAGACGGTAAATTTAAAAACTTAAATGCGGATTCTTCAAATTCTGTAGCGGAAATTGCGCAAGCTATTAAAGGGTAATGCCAGGTTAAAGGCAAGTTTAGTAAATATATCTTTGCTAAACCCTTAAGAAAGGTTTAAAGCGCATGAAATCGTTTGAATATATCTATATTTTTCTTTAGACTTATAGGTATAGAAAGGTGTGATTTTAATGAAAACGCCAAAAGTAGTGATGGGATTCCTAGCCGTCGGAGTATTAGCAGCCGGATATACTATTACACAAGTTCAAGCGGATGAAAATGCACAAGATTTATATACAAGTAATGTGGCATCATCTCAAGTTGAATCAGCTACGTCAAGTAGTGAATCAACTAGTCAATCGGAAGAAGCAAGCACAATTACTGAGGAAATAGCCACCAGTGAGAGTGAGTTAGCTTCAGATACGTCTGAAACTTCAGCTACTAGTGAGGCAACAGACACTACTGCAACAGATACTGAGGAAGCAAGTAGTCTTGTAGCGGAAACCACTACAAGTGAAGAACTGACGGATCAAACTGACACAGATACACCAGCTGCGGAGCCTGCAGTTGCTGAAGAAACAGCAGTGGAAGAAGCTGAATCAGCTGACCAAGTAGCAACAGAAGTTGCACCAGCAGCTAGTGAAGAAGCTACTAGTGTGCCTGACCAAACTGAAAACCGTCAAATTATTATTGATCGTGTAGGTTTAGCAAGTGATGCACTAGATGGTTATAGTGATGAGCAAATTGCACAATCACGTGTAGAAGCAGAAAACTTAGGTTCTGACCCCGGTTACTCTTACTCATGGTTACTGCAACAAACGCCAGCTAACGCTGCAACACAATCAATGTAACAAATAAAATTAAAGAACCACTTCCCTTAAATCCATTGAAGATTTAGGAAGTGGTTCTTTTTATCATTCATTCGATACTTCTTTTAGTCATCTAAGAAAGCTTCCATCCGTTTGATGAAGTCTTTTAATACAGTAATACGCGCGTGACGTTTGTCGACCCCAGAAATGACTTTCCATGGGGCTTCTTTAGTAGAAGTTGCAGCAACCATTTCATTCATGGCGGTGTTATAGATGTCAAATTTATCCCGGTTTCGCCAGTCTTCATCAGTAATTTTGTATTGCTTGTCAGGGTCTTTTTCCCGGCCCATAAACCGGTCATATTGGGTGTCTTTATCAATGATAATCAGGTATTTCAATAGGAGATAGTCCTGGTCAGTGATGTTGTGTTCCATCTGGTTAATTTCTTCGTAAGCTTCTTGCCACCGGTAAACTGGCGTCAGGTTTTCGATTCGTTCAACTAAGACACGGCCATACCATGTGCGGTCAAAAATCGTCATCCGTCCCAAACTTGGGAAGTCTCGGTAAAATCGCCATAGGTAATGGTGATTCAACTCTTCATCATTTGGGGCAGCGACGGTAGCCACGTCATACCCACGAGGGTCCATCAACCGGGTTAAGCGTTGGTAATTCCCACCTTTACCGGCAGCATCTGACCCCTCGTAGGCTACAATAACCCCTTTGTTTTCTTGGTAAGCCCTAAACAACAAGTTGGCAGCCTGTTCTTGCAAGTCTTCCTTGATGTCATCATAATCTTTTTTTGAAATTATTGGTGAATGATCAACTTGCCCCACGATATCTGGACTATTACCAATAAAGTCTAAGTCTAATTGCGGACGTGTCAAATCTCTAGACAGCCAATCTTCTAAGCAATCGATACAAGTTTTGAGGGCCAAACGGGATTGATCCTTTTGGTCATCCACATGTAGGATATGCCATGGCGTTTCCTCAAAGTTTGTTTTCTCCAAAATCTCCGTAAAGTGTTTACGGTAAGCCTTGTAGTTTTTCAACTGGTCCTTATCTTGCTTGGTGACTAAGACTTTCCGGTAAGGATCTTCTTTCAAAGCCTCAATCCGGTCCGCCATTTCGTCCTTACTATGGTGGATAAAGAACTTGACCACTATGGTATCATCGTGGGCGAGGGCTTTTTCAATAAAGGAAATATCGTCTAAAACATGATTAAGTGTTTTCTCCTTCATATCCAGCTGGTGGAAGAGGTCATAGTAGAATGAGCGGTCGAAGAAGACGATCTGACCGCGCTTAGGCGACCGCATGAAGAATCGGCGCAAATACGGGCGCTGTTCATCTTCCAAAGTACTTTCATCAAATACGGCCACTTCATAATATTTAGGGTCTAGTTCACGCGTCAAATCCTTGAGCAAGAATCCTTTACCAGAAGCCTCCCAACCATCCACAATCACCAGCATACTTTTCTTGGTTTCTTGTAGTTGGCGGTGTAATTCAGCAAATTTCTCACCTAATTCTGACCGTTTCATATCCTGTAATTCGACTGGAATACTTGTTCTATGAGTGTTTTTGTTGGGTAACATCCGCGTCACTTCTTTCTTTTTGTCAAAATGGCAATTAATATTTAAGGTCATTTTCTTGTATATACATTATAAAGCATAAATGCAATAATGCATAAGGATTGTGCTATTTTCGGTAAAACAGTAGGTATTTTAAAGGAATCCAAGAGTTTTATGATAAAATAATTAGGAAGTACTATATGAAAGAAGGAAAACTGAATGAGAGATTTTAAACCAGCGGTCGATCACTTCCATGAAACGGCCTATAAAGACAAACAAGACATATACGAAGCATTAGCGCGCACCCATTCGCCACACACTTTAGTGATTACTTGTGGTGATTCACGTATTAATGTTGAGAGCTTGTTACAAGCCGGCCCCGGTGAAGTTTTCCAAATCCGAAATATCGCAAATATCGTACCAGAATACAACGACCCAGACCCAGTATTATCCTTACAAGCAGGTTTAGATTTCACTGTAACCTCATTAAAAGTCAATAATATTATCTTACTTGGCCATATCAACTGCGGGGGCTGTAACACTTGTTTGAACCCACCAGAAAATTTTGACGAAATGCCTTATTTAAAAGAATGGCTTAGCAAGTTAAATCCAGTCAAGGAATCTATCGCAGACCAATTAGCAGCCTTAGATGATCCAGTTGCTAAGAGTGACTTGATGGAAAAAACGAATATCATTACCCAATACAACCACTTAATGGAATACCCAATCATCGCTGACCGTGTGGCAGCCGGAAACCTAAAAGTAGAAGGTTGGCATTTCCATACGGATGAAGGTTTTGTTGAAGTTTATCAACCTGAAACCAAGACATTCACGCGACTTTAAGTTAAAATAGATATAATTGAAGCGTCCTTAAATCAAAAGGACGTTTTTCTTTTCGATTTGAAGGAGGGACAAGAGACGATGAATCCACAGAAAAATCAGTTAGAAGCGATCCAGCAGCTGATCAAAAATCCGAAGTCGGTTATAGGGATAATCTTAGCGGCGTTAGCAGTCTATGCCTCGCAAGAACCGTGGAATACGGACGACCAGAACAACAATCAAAGTGACCAAGCACAAGTAGCTGACAGCGAATCAGATTCTTCAACGACTAGTGAATCTGCAACAGAATCCGCTCAAGCAACAGACGGGGACACAGTCCAAGTGGCTGAAGACAGAACTTACACAAGTCCTGAAGAAGTAGCTGCCTACATCGACCAATATGACACACTGCCAGAAAACTATATCACCAAATCCGAAGCCGAAGATTTAGGTTGGGAATCTAGCGACGGCAACTTGTGGGAAGTAGCAGAAGGCATGTCAATCGGTGGCGATTATTTTGGAAACTATGAAGGCCTACTGCCAGAAGAAGACGACTACCGAGAAGCAGACGTTAATTATGTCGGCGGCTTCCGCGGCGCTGAACGCATTATCTATTCAGACGACGGCGATATTTACTACACGGACGACCACTACGAATCCTTCCAACAACTCTATTAATCTTAAGGAGTGACAGGCATGCAAACACTTATCATTGATGGACAAGACCTTTATGGGCAAAAGGACTTGCACGATTACCTAGCAAAAGCCCTAGATTTCCCTAGCTATTACGGTGCCAATCTAGATGCCCTTCACGACATGCTAACTTCATGGCAAACACCCATCATCATTTACTTAGTCAACCTAGATGCCTTGTCAGAACACCTAGGCGCGACTTACAGCAAAAAGTTCCTCAAATTATTGTTGGATGTTGAAGAAAAGAATGCATTCTTGACGATTCTTAGGTAAGATGAAGACAAAGCATTTCTAGACGAAGCAATAAAACGAGCGAAGGAGGGAAGAAATGGGCGTAATGTTAACGTTAGCCTACGAGGTTGCGATTAAAGACCAACAAGTGGCCCTTGAAATTATCAATCAGGCCCACACCATGATTCAAAGCAAATTCCAACCAGCCTTAATGTCTGACAATATCCAATTAGACCATGCCATTCATAAGCAATCTATCCTATTTGCCGATGGTATGTCAGCATTCTTATACTACCGCCTTTTACAACAGGCCATTTACCCCATTCAAATCAATGGGGGGCTAGGTCTATCTGAGGATATTGCCCAGTCATTAACCTATTCAGAACAAGTATTAAAAGAAGCACAGAGAATGGGCGAAGGCTACATTCTATACAATGCGAACTTTTTTGAAGACGGCTTATTAAATATGCAATTGATTAACTGGCAAAAAATCATCCAAGAACAAACGCCAGTTGCCAGGGTATTGTCATTCCTCTATGAAATCCAAGCCCCTGTCTATGTTGACGGATCTATGTTGACCCAAGATTTCTTAGGGGGAGACTTGATTGCGCTAGACCAAGCCAAACAAGCCCTATATGCAGACGATGAAAAATTATTATCTATGACAGATATCAACTTTTCAGCCCGTAAAACCAGCAAGTGGTTGGAGGTTTTTGACCAAGTCGATAAAAACAAGTATTTTATCACCGGTTTATTTAAAAAAGGCTATGCCACAGCCGTTGCCAATATGACCTACATGACCCGGCAAAATATTGATTACCATTTCCGCAGTGGACGGTTCGCGTTTGAGCGAGACATGCTTGCGACAATTGTCTTACAAATGGACCGCGAGATCGCCGCACTAGGTTAGGTAAAGTGAATAAGTGGATCAGTAGACCAGTGGAAAAGGAATACATGAGAAAAAGGTTTGAGAATCACTATTTACTGAGGGATTTTCAGGCCTTTTTTCTTTGGGATGGATTGTAAACAATAAGTAAATATTATGTTTACAAAAACGAAACTTTTCCAAAGGGTTTTCTACTTGAGCAAGGGCGAAAGTCTTTGGTAATATGAATAAAGAAAGCGTTCGGAAGAACCGAATTAAACTGAACGCTAAAGGAAGCATTATAGGGATGATGTTATTTGAATGGGATTGAAAGGAAAATGGTGAACGATTCATGGAATCATGGGATAAACAAGCAAGTCGCCGTAAAGCCAAGCTACAAGGGCTAAAAGAAAAGATTTACTTGAACTGTGTCAATATTGATGCACCCTTTATTAAGGCATTTTCACTGGCGCACATCTTATACTTAGCTGCCTTCTTTATGATTTTACTTGCCATGTTTATTTTTAGAGACTTTATCAACATCCACCAGGTAGTTATTGGTCGTGTCATGTTTACCATTTCCATTTTACAACAAATACTCTTATACTCTTGGTATTATTTCGAGACCAAATTCGACTTAAAACAAGCCTTGCCACTGCACATTTGTCGCCTATCAACCATAATGGGACTGATTTACCTACTAGCAGGTAACCAAATGATCATGCAAGTATTATTCTATTTCGGAATTTACGCTTACTTCTCATTTTTTATGCCAAGCCGTATCAACAAAATTTACCACGTATCAGGCCTAAGCTACTTTTTAAACCATGTTATTACGATTTTGATTCCATTCTTCGCTTACTTCACCACAGGATGGACACCCTCAATCCGCGGTTTAATTGTGTCACTAGGTGTTTTTGCAGTTTACTGGTTTGTCGCATTAATGGTCAACCAATCAACTGGCGGTAACTATTTCTACATGAAATATCGCCCAGTACCAGCCTTAGATAAAGTCAACTTCAAAACCTATGCAGTAGGAAACTTTATCTTTACAGTAGGGCTATTCTTGATTGGCTACAGCATCTTCAATTTCTTTGTCTAAATATTTTGCTAAAAGAACATACGCACGCTGAGTTGAGCGCTAACTCTACTTGGGGTGCTTTTCTCAATGACAGGCCACTCAGGATACGCTAATAGGGGGATTCTTGTAAGTTGGCGGCAGGTCATCGAACATAAACGATAGACGCGAGACTCAACATTTGAAAGGGGCCAATCATGGGAATCATTTCGACTGTCGGACGGCAGCGACAACCAAAAATACAGCCAGATTTAAGATACTATGAACAAGTCAAATTAATGAAAAATCGCTATACCAGACGGACTTTTCCAAATGGTGAATTTATCTTAAAAAAATTGCCGACCTCAGATGTTGGCGGCCAATTGGACGAGCGCTTGGTTGGGTCGATTAAAATTCACCGGGACCCGACGCCAGTGATTCAATACCTCAACAACATTATCGAGAAACAATATAACCCCTTCCTATTCTTGTATCGACGGGTAGTGGGGACGACTTTAAACCGGGACATTTCAGACGGTCAAGTGACTATTCGCGAGTATGACTTCCCTATTGAAGAACGGTTTATGCATGCCCGGGTCTTCTATCCGGATGAAGTGCAACAAGCAAATGAGCCAGCACCTGTAATCCTTTACCTTCATGGTGGGGGCTTTATTGGGACGACCTTTGATACCATTACCAATACCTGCCGGGGGATTGCCTATAAGGCCGGTGCTGTTGTAGTGGCCTTTCCATATAGCTTGGCACCAGAGAAACCCTTTCCCCACGCCTTAGTGGACGGAATCGCGATGCTTGGTTGGGTCCGTGATAACGCTGAAATGCTAGGTGTAGACCCTGGAAAAATAGCCATCATGGGTGATTCATCGGGTGCTAATATTGCTGCAGCCATGAATATCTATGACATCGAATCGGGTAACCAGTGGATTAAACAGCAAATTCTCCTTTACCCCATCGTTAATATGGCACTTAAGGAAACGCCGGGTTATGAGTGGTCCTTGGATGAGTATGATATCCATGACAACGACGAAATCATTACCTTTATCGTCAAGTCACTTGGAATTGGTGTTCATTATATTAACAAGTTATATGCTAAAAATGTGGACCTCAAAGATCCGCTGGTGTCGCCACTATTCGCTTCAGATAAAACCATTCAACAAATGCCACCGACCATTATTGTGACGGCGGAATACGATTTCTTGCGGATTGAGTCAGAAGCCTATGCCAAGCGCCTGGTGACAAATGGTGTCCAAACGTCCTTCTTCCGTTATCGGGGTTTAGACCATGGTTTTGTCGATAAAATAGGGATCTTCCCCCAATCAGAAGATGCCTTAAGTGAGATTGGCATCCGCTTTAGAGAGACCTTTGGCTTGGGGAAAATGACTGAATCTGAAAGTGTGTGACCCTTTCCTTCAATACCTAAATGGGTTTCATGTATAATAAGGTATATAGTATTTTTCACATACAGAAGAAAAAATGTAAGTGATTAATTTTAAAAAGATCAACAAAAAGGGAGTGTGTAAAATGTCTTATAAAATTTCACGAAAAGCTTCGGAGATAAACAAAGAAGCGAGTGCCATACAGCAGGGGAATACCCTAGCGATTTTTGGTGCGACTTTAGTTACCGGGATTATTACAGGCTTGATTACTTGGGCAATTGAAATGATTACCGGCACAACCGATACGACAACCGCAAAAGATTCTATGTTGACGATTGCGGGTATGGTATCGTTGATTATTTCGATCTTTATTTCTTTCCCATTAAGCTTAGGGATTGATTGGTCGGTTTTACGATTGGTGGATGAGGATCGTTTCCATATTGGGAATATTTTCGAACCGTTCCAACGTCGTTATTTTCGTAATATCTGGAACCAAATTATCTATACTATCGTCATCTTTTTATGGATAATCTTGTTTGCCGTAGTTCTTGGTGGTATTGGTGTTGGAATCTTCTACCTAACTGGTCAATCTTTAACACCGCCAACTGACTTAACAGCAGGTGATTATTCAGGATTAGCAGGTCTTGCAGTAGGGTTAGTGCTTCTTTTTATTATCTTGATGACAATCGTTACCTTGCGTTTAGTGATGAACAACTACCTACTATTTGATAATGACCGTATTGGTGGCCGCAAGCCATTGAAGGTGTCTAAAGTCATGATGAAAGGGAACAAGTGGACCTTATTCTGGATTGGTTTTCAAAATGCCCTTTACCCAGTCTTACTAGCTATTGTGATTTTTGGTGGTTTAGGACTATTAGGTGCCTTCCTAAATAACGGTGGTATCTTAATTGCTATCTTAGCGATTATCGCGACTGTAGCCATCATGATCTTCTCCATTAAATATACAATCCGTCAAATGGTTGCGACAGCTTTACTATACCGTTTAATTACTGACGAACACGGTGATGATTTAGACCGCCGTTTTCCAGAATTAGACCTAACACCAGACGCACCAGTAAACGAATACCACACTGAGCAACGTCCAGCCTTTACGGAAAATGCAACAGCCATTCATCCAGCTGATGATGTCGCTACAGGTACAGCTGCTAACCAAGCGATTAGGGAAACTCAAGCAGAAAAAGAAACCATAGCAGCTGACCAAGCTGACAACTATGTGGGTGAAACAGCCGCTACAGCAGCAGGTGCTGCCGCAGTATTCTCCTTAGCTGACGAAGAAAAAGCTGGCCAAGATGACGAAGTGACTGAATCTAGCGAATATGAAGCAGACCAAGTAGCTGAAAACACTGCAGGCTCATCTTCAGCCTTACGAGGTTCATACAAAGTAGGTCAAGATGCAGCTGTGCGTCAACCTTATCAAGCTACTTATACAACAAGTGAAGGTCCTATTTCAGCCATCCGTAACCACTTTACGGTAGAAGCGTCTGATTACAACGCAGAAAGACCAGCACAAGAAAAGCCTAGCTTTGACTTGAATGCAGGTCCAGCATCAGAATCAGCAGCTGTACGTCACTCATACGTAGTGGGCGGCCAAGCAATTTCAGATGATACAACAAAAAATGAGGACCAAACGCCGGGAAAGAAACCTTATAATATTATGGGCTACAACACACCAGACCGTACGGATTTTGGTAAAGTTGAACAGGCTAAGGATGTTATTATAGCAGCAGACAAGGCTGAATCAGGTGAAGACGGTATGTTAAATCCTGGTGATTTCGATAAAGATGTGGAGTATGATCCAGAAATCGATCCAGATCATCAAAACTAATTGAATACTTGTCAAAAACCAAACCACTACCGTTCTTTTATATAAGGAGGTGGTGGTTTTGGATATGTTGGATGTTTCCATGCAACTGATTGGTAATGTTGGCTTTCCCATATTTGTGTCGATTTACTTGATGACGCGAACAGAGAAAAAGCTGGATGACCTAATCGCAGCCGTCGAAAAACTAGCACAATAGAAAAAGGCGCCTAGCCCATTCAATTTCGAATGAGGCTAGGCGCCTTTTTAGTGCATATTATGCTATTTACTTAAATCTTGATCAATATCTAACAGAATTTCGTCAACTGCATTCGTTTCGCTATCATCAACAAGGCTCTCATTTGCATAAGGCGAGTTCTTTTGCCCGTCCCAAGCAGCCTTATGAATTTCAACAGCCACTTTTTCTGGAATAGATAATGCTTGAATATCCGCAATCGTGGCTTCGCGAACAGCTTTCATCGTCTTAAAGTGACGCAAGACCTTGGTCCGTGTTTTAGGACCAACGCCGTCAATCCCATCTAATTTAGAAGTAAAGGATTGTTTACTTCTAGTCTTACGGTGGAAGGTAATCGCAAACCGGTGGACCTCATCTTGAATCCGTTGTAAGAGATGGAAAGCCTGGGACCGAGGATCAAGTGGGATAATGGTCAGAGGATCACCAAAAATTAGGTTGGCCGTCCTATGCTTATCATCCTTGACCATACCAGCCACTGGAATGTCTAAACCAAGCTCATCTTCCAAGACTTCCTTAGCAGCATTCACTTCAATTGCACCACCATCCATCAAGATTAAATCAGGAAAATGCCCATTCTCTTTCAGGAGGCGTCCATAACGACGCCGGATAACCTCTTGGGTTGTCGCAAACTCATTGGATCCATCAACCGTCTTGATCTTGTATTTACGGTACATAGATTTATTCGGACGCCCGTCCTCATAGGCCACCATCGCCGATACCGGGTTAGTCCCTTGGATATTTGAATGGTCAAAACTTTCAATGACTTTCAAGTAAGGTAGGTTCAAGGCTTCAGACAATTGGTCAACAGCACCGGTCGTTTTTTGTTCCTTCATGGCCAATAACCTAAATTTGTCTAGATGGGCAATCTTGGCATTTCGTTGTGCCATCTGCAGCATCTTGTGCTTGTCACCTCGTTTAGGTGTCGATACCTTCACTTCAACAGTATCCGCAATCAATTCATTGTCCAAGTTACCCGGCACCAAAATTTCTTTAGGCTTCGTATGGTTGGCTTCTTGGTAGAATTGGACGATGTAGGAAGTCAACTCCTCTTCGGGGTCAGAATACACTGGGAAAAGGGCCGAGTCCCGCTTAATAATGGAAAACTGCCGTAACAAGAATACTTGGATTGAAATCCAACCTTTGTCAAAGTAAAAGGCAAAGACATCACGGTCATTGTATTGCTTAGACATGATATTTTGTGGTTCCACCGTTTGTTCAATATAGTTGATTTGGTCACGGTACTCAGCAGCCCGTTCAAACTGCAAGTCTTCAGAAGCAGCAGTCATTTTCCCTTTCAAATCATCCTTAATATTCTTCACATCACCATTTAGGAAACGGCGAATCCGTGCTTTCTGCGCTTTATATTCTTCCACTGGCACTTCATGGTCGCAAGGACCAATACATTGCCCGAGGTGGTAATAGAAACAAGCCCGCTTCTCATTCTTCCCGCACTTACGCAAAGGATAGGTCTTCTGCAGTAAATCGAGGGTACCGGATGCCGCATAAATATTCGGATAGGGACCAAAGTACTCGCCACCATCATCCTCCACCACAGACGTAATAATCATCTGTGGATCACGCTCATTGGTAATCTTGATATAAGGATACATGGTCCCATGCTTCAAGCGTATATTGTAGTGAGGCTGGTGTTTCTTAATCAGATTAATTTCAAGCAGCAAACTCTCTTTATCCGTTTGCGTGACAATATAGTCAAAATGGTCAATTTCACTCACAAGCTGAGCCGTCTTACCAGTATGGGTTGACTTGAAATAGGAACGGACACGATTTTTTAAATTCTTCGCCTTACCAATATAAATAATCTGGTCATCAGCATTCTTCATAATGTAACAACCAGGCAAAGCTGGTACAAGGGTCAACAAATTCTCAATTAACTCACTAGCCATCCTTGGCCTCCTTCCGTCAATAATAGCGGCCCTAATATTAGACCTCAAAGTTAAGTAATTTAATCAATCTAGGATTCTATATTTGAACATTTGTCATGGAAAAATTGTATTAATTAGCAAAGTTTATTAAGCATGCTTGATATACATTAATTAAATAATGCCATCAATAAGTACGGCACATAGTTAGCACAGTATATGTGCCGTACTTATCTTGTTTTTTTCCTATTCAATCCGAAATTATACCACGCAGCAACGATTTTTGGCAGTAATTTGCATGCTAGGATGGAATAGTAGCATAGAATTGGTATTATCCACCTTTGTGTTATAAGGATTGGGCTCGATATGGTAAAATATACAACAAAGCTAGCAAGTAAAGCGTGGTCCTTTTTCAAGAGGGCTACATGTAGATAAAGTAAATTTCCTAGGCTGAGTGAGATTTGAGTTTGGGAAATAAAAACCAAGGAGGAATTGTTATGACAAAAAAATCAGCTTTCAACACTTTATTAGGCTTGGGTTCCTTAGCGTTAGGTGCTGCTTATGTTAGGTGGCAAAATTATACTGTTGGAACGACAGATTACTTTGTCGAGAATCCTCGTTTCAAAGACAGTTTGAATGGCTTTACTATTGCCCACCTGTCTGACTTACACCTACCTGATCAAAATGTAGACTTGAATGATATTTTAGATCATGTCTATGATATGCAACCAAATATCATCGCGATTACGGGAGATATTGTCCAAACCGATGCATCTAATTTAGACGAAGCGACCTTGTTTACATTCTTTAAAGCTTTGACTGACATTGCACCAACATTTGCCACTTTTGGTAATCATGATGCAGCGTCATTGCAACATAACCTTTTAGTCCGTACCATGGGAGCAGCAGGAATCGTTCATCTAAATGACCGGGCCATTACCTATACTTATAAGGGTCAACCGCTGACCTTGATGGGCTTAGATGATAAAAAGAATAAATATTTCTTAGTTGGAGATGCCTTGAGAACAGTAGATTTAACAGCTGATCAAATGGCGCAACCAAAAATCTTATTGGCCCACCATCCAGAAGCCTTCTTGCGGTATCATGAAAATATCAATAAGTCACCTGATTTGGTTTTATCAGGTCATGCCCACGGTGGTCAAATCCGCGTGCCGGGAATCGGTGGATTATTTGCTCCTAACCAAGGGAAATTTCCCAAGTATACAGCAGGTGTTTTCTACTTACCCGGTAACCCTGACAAGCAAATGGTGGTTTCACGCGGGATTGGGCCATCAAGTTTCCCAATTCGTTTAAACAACCGCCCAGAAGTGATTGCTGTCCATTTAACAACGGATATTGACCGGGCTGTTGACGGCTTGACCAAATCCATTGATTACATCACTGAGCAAGAGGGTGGGGTAACCTTTCAGCAAGTAGAAGCCCAATATCTAGCCCGCAAGCAAGCACGCGCGCAAGCGCAAGGGTACTTTTCAGTGACACCGGATGCCACAAGTAGCCAAGAAATTATTGATGCCATTGATGAAGAAGCAAATGTTGATGCCTATACATTGGTGCCGAATGAGGAGGAAACGGACATGACAGATCCAAGAGAAAATCCTTTTGTAGACAATAATGACTATGATGATGATGCAGTAGACCGTTCGACGATCGAAGCCCCTAAATATGAGGCTGATGATGAGGAGAAAGTACCGCATAACCCAAGTATTAAGTCGTCTTATATCTTGTTGGACCCAGAAACAAATGAAAGAACTGTCGTAGATGAAAACGTAAATACAGAGAAAATCTTCTCTGATAATTTAAATGAAGATGTATTTATTGTGAAGGACCCTAAGAAAAAATAGGGGTTATTGACTTAAAGAAGAGGGCCTAACCATGGCCCTTATCTTTTGTAGCCAATATTGAACCATAAGCAGTAAAGTAGAAAAAAGAAATAGAGGACTAAAATGACGGAAAATGATACACAAATAACTGGTTTTGTAAGCCAATTACCTAATGGGCTTCAGGACAAATGGCAGTCAGCTGGCTTTGGCCAAGCAACTGATATTCAAACTGAGACCTTCCAACCGATGTATGATGCCCAAAGTGTGATTGCATCAGCACCAACAGGTTCAGGGAAAACCTTAGCTTATTTACTACCGGTTTTAAGCCGAATGGTGGCTGAACGAGAAGCGTCTCAAGGTCAATACAATGGGGGCTTGAGACTAATTGTTTTGGTGCCTTCACAAGAATTGGCTTCCCAAGTGGGGGACGTGGTCCAATCCTGGGCACGAGCTGTCGACTTCAAAGCCATGAAAATTATTGGTGGCGCGAATGTGAAGCGGCAAATTGAGAAAATTAGAGAAAGACCGGATATTATTGTCGGGACTTCGGGCCGGATGATTGAACTGATTGACCAACGTAAGTTGAAGGTTCATGAAGTGGATACTATCATTATTGATGAGGCGGATGCTTTGTTAGATGAGGAACATATTGGCCAAACCAAGCAATTGGTTAAAAAATTACCGGGTAGAGCGCAAGTGGCTTTATTCTCAGCAACAGTACCAGATACTTTGGCTGGTTTAGCTAGTGACTTATTGGCTGAACCTGTAATTGAATTGGCAGCTGAAAAAATAGGCACGGCCTTTGAAAAACAACGACAAGATGGCTATATTAATGTTCCTGTTCGTAAGCGTGACGATATGTTACGTCGACTTGCTCAAGTTGAGGGGATGCGGGCCTTAGTATTTGTCCGTACGGTAGCTGAAATTGAACAGTTGCAACAAAAATTGCAGTTCAACCATATTCAAACGGCTTATCTGCATTCGAAGATGGCGGCGCAAAACCGCCAGCAAGCCATTGCCAAGTTCACGAAGGGTGAATATACTTACCTATTTACAACGGATGTTGCGGCACGTGGTTTGGATATTGAAGACCTACCTTTGGTTATTCAGTATGATTTACCAGCGACACCTGAACAATATACCCACCGGGCTGGGCGAACTGGCCGTATGGGGAAAGCAGGACTGGTCTTGACTTTCGTTAACGATCGTTCGCTTAGAGATTTGAAGAAGCAGGTTGGTGATGATATTCAGCTGACAGCATTCTATACTTATGGGGGGCAACTGACGGACCAGGTACCGAGTGCGAGCCATAACGACGAAGACCAACCCCTTTTACAGGAAGAAAAAGAGGGGGCGGCTGTCAAAGCAAAAGCGCGGGTGAAAAAACCGAAACAAGCGAATAAAGCGGCGGCACCGGCGAAGGCACGGAAGAAGAATCGTAAGCGGGATAATAAGAATAAAGGAGCTAGGCGGCACAAGGATTAATCTGGACTGGTCGAACGGCTTGGAATTCGATACAATGAATTAGTAATATTGAGATAAATATTGAATAGTGGATAAATGATTTTAGAGGAGTGAATGTACATAATGAGCAACCGTTATGCAGTAATTCTAGCAGCAGGTAAAGGGACTCGTATGAAGTCTAAATTGTATAAGGTGTTACACCCAGTTGCGGGTAAACCTATGGTAGACCACGTTTTGACTAGTGTGAATGACGCTGGGATTGATGAAGTGGTGACAATTGTTGGTCATGGTGCGGAGGCGGTCCAAGAGTTATTGGGCGACCGTACGGCTTATACAATACAAACGGAGCAGTTGGGTACTGGTCATGCGGTGCAACAAGCGGCGAGTGAATTGGCTGATAAAGAAGGTACGACTTTAGTTATTTGTGGTGATACGCCTTTATTTACAGCGGATACGATTGCGCGTTTGTTAGATGTCCATGAAGAGGCCGGCTTTAAAGCGACGATTTTAACTGCACCTGCTGATGATCCGACTGGTTACGGCCGTATTGTCCGTGATAAAGAGGACCAAGTGGTGAAAATTGTTGAGCAAAAAGATGCCAATGATGCTGAAAAATTAATTACTGAAATTAACACAGGGACTTATGTCTTTGATAATGCCTTATTATTCGACGCTTTAAATAAAGTCGGTAATGACAATGCGCAAGGTGAATACTACTTGCCAGATGTGATTGAAATCTTGAAGGAAGCTGGCGAGGCTGTTGGGGCCTTCCAAATGGATAACTTAGATGAGTCCCTTGGGGTAAATGACCGTGTGGCTTTAGCGCAAGCTAACAAAACCATGTTTAAACGTATTAACGAATACCATATGCGCAATGGGGTAACGATTGTCGACCCTGATGCGGTTTATATTGAAGCGGACGTTGAAATTGGCGCGGATACAGTGATTCAACCAAATGTATACCTTAAAGGGGATACTGTGATTGGTGAAGATTGCCATATTTATTCAGGGACAACAATCCGTGATTCTAAGATTGGGGACCGTGTGAAAGTCCGTGCTTCTGAAATTGAAGAAAGCCAAGTGAAAGATGGCGTGGATATTGGGCCAAATGCTCACTTACGTCCGGCATCTGTTATTGATGAAAATGCCCATATCGGAAATTTTGTGGAAATTAAAAAAGCACATATTGGTGCAGGCACTAAGGTCGGTCATTTAACTTATATTGGTGACGCAACTTTAGGCAAAAATATCAATGTTTCTTGTGGTGTGATTTTTGCAAACTACGATGGTGTGAACAAACACCATTCAACAATCGGGGACAACTCATTTATCGGGTCTGACGTGACGATCATTTCACCTGTAAATGTTGAAGCCAATGCATTTTTAGCAGCTGGTTCAACGATTACCAAAGATGTCCCAAGCAAGGCTTTAGGGATTGCCCGTTCTCGTCAAGAAAATAAAGACGGTTTCTGGGATAGATTACCAATTGGTAAAAAAGACTAATCCTGCAAATATTTTAACTAAATTCACATTTTTCGATTCGCTATTTAGCTAACAATCGTCGTTCTTCTATGGTAGAATAGGGATGATAAGAGTGTCTGAGCATTCAGTATTGTGGAGGGAAAAAAATGTCAGAATCTATAGTCGATCATGGACTAAAAATCTTTTCATTGAGTTCAAACAATGAACTTGCTGAAAAAATTGCAACTTCAATGGGCGTAGAGTTAGGTCATATTTCAGTGTCACATTTCAGTGATGGTGAAATTAAAATTGCGATTGAGGAATCTATTCGTGGGGACAATGTTTATATCATCCAATCAACATCTGACCCAGTAAATGATAACTTGATGGAATTATTAATCATGATTGATGCTTGTCGTCGTGCAAGTGCCGAAGAGATCAATGTTGTGATTCCTTACTTTGGCTACGCCCGCCAAGACCGTAAGGCACAACCGCGAGAACCAATCACAGCGAAATTAGTGGCGCGTATGATGGAAAATGCTGGTGCAACTCGCATCCTTGCGTTAGACTTACATGCTGCGCAAATCCAAGGTTTCTTCGAAGTGCCAGTAGACCACCTATACGGTGCGCCATTACTAGCAGAATACTTCTTAACCAATGACCGTTATACCGATTCAGACATCGTTGTTGTTTCACCTGACCATGGTGGGGTAACACGTGCACGTAAACTAGCTGAATTCTTAAAAGCACCGATTGCCATTATCGATAAACGTCGACCTAAAGCCAACGTTGCTGAAGTGATGAATATTGTAGGCGATGTTTCTAATCGTCACGCTATTATCATCGATGACATGATTGACACAGCGGGTACCATTACCCTAGCTGCATCAGCAATCAAAGACGCGGGC
The DNA here is from genome assembly GCF_053627715.1 of Aerococcus sp. 150760013-2. Lineage (NCBI taxonomy): Bacteria > Bacillati > Bacillota > Bacilli > Lactobacillales > Aerococcaceae > Aerococcus > Aerococcus sp. 150760013-2. The sequence goes on along the minus strand of NZ_JBSEYI010000004.1, from coordinate 125,902 downwards.
GCATTATCTGTTGTGGCTTGCTGTACACACCCAGTATTATCTGGCCCAGCAATCCAACGTTTAGAAGACTCAGTATTAGACGAAGTGGTCGTTTCCGATTCAATCTACTTACCAGATGAAAAACGTATCGATAAAATCAAACAAGTAACAGTATCTGAATTAATCGCGGAAGCCATTGTACGTATCCACGAAAATCGTTCAGTATCACCATTATTCAACGAAAAATTCGAAGGCATGCACCACGTCATTGAATAAGCCTTTTGATGAGTAAGTGATAGATAAATTGAAAAAGGGCAGTCCTACCATTGCTGGCGGGACTGCTCTTTCATTGTCTTGGAAATTCCCATGTGTAGAAATCTTGGAGTGGTATGCTACAATGGGTTTATTGTAAATTATTCAGGTGCTAGAAAAGTGGCAGTCCCTTGGTAAGCACGCCGAGCGTTTGTCAAAACATTTTATATTGGAGGAAATTTATGTTTAGTAATTTTATGATCGGGTTTAATGCAGTCATGCCGATGTTAATCTATATGCTTTTTGGGCAATTTTTTGCCCAAGCGGGGATGATTAAACAAGAATCCTTTCAAGACTTTAACAAAGCCTTATTTAAAATTTTGCTACCAATCAACTTATTCACCAATATTTATAAGTCTGATTTCAAGCAATCATTCAACGGCTATGCCTTGACTTATATTTTTGTCATCGCTTTAATCCTGTACTTTATGCTAGCCTTTATTATTCCAAGGGTATCCAATGACCGGACCCGTTACGGGGTGATGCTACAGGGGTCAGTCAGAGCGAACGCCATCCTATTTGGTTTACCCTTGGGGACATCTCTATTAGGTGAAGAAAATTTGGGGATGGTGACTATTACCTTGGCCATCATCGTGCCGTTCTGGAATATCATGTCGGTCGTCGGTTTTTCTTTATATTCAGAAGATAAGGTGTCTTTTAAACAGATGGGTAGAAGTATTATCACGAACCCAATGGTGATTGCCACGTTCATTGGTTTGATTGTTATCTTACTGGGTCTACAATTTCCTGAAGCCATCAATACTTCTTTAACCAACATTAACCGAATGGTATCACCGCTTGCCTTGATGGTCATGGGGGGGACTTTCTCTTTTAAATTGAAAGATGTCGATTTTGCCTTAATCTTTACGGTAGCCAATAAATTGATTATTATTCCTTTGATCGCAATTACCCTCGGTGCTATTCTAGGTTTTAGAGGGGATGCAATCGTTTCTATCCTGATCGCCTTTGCAGGTCCAACGGCTGTATCGTCTTATGCTCAAGCCATTGCAGCGGACGGAGACGGGGACTTAGCCAACCAAACAGTGGTGTTTACGACCATCTTTTCTATGATTACCTTGGTATTCTTGATTGCCTTGATGAAAACATTTGGTTTATTCTAATAAAACAGTAAGCAAAAACCCCCTAAGTCGCGGAACTTAGGGGGTTTTATGTATTAATGAGCGTCTTGTAGTAGAATGCGTTGGGTAATTAGAAGTCTAATTTTGCCCAAGCTGTTTCTAAGGTATCGCGTAATTTAGTTGCTGACAAGTCCATTTGTTGTTGTTCGTGGTCGTTTAAGTCAGCTTCGATGACACCACGCATACCTTCACGGTTGATGATAGCTGGAGCACCAATATAAACATCATTTTGGTTGTATTCGCCATCTAGGTAAACAGATACAGGTAAGATAGCATTTTCGTCATTTAAGATAGCTTTTAAGATGCGGACTAAAGATACACCAATACCGTAGTAAGTTGCGCCTTTTTTCTCGATAATCTTATAAGCCTTGTCACGTACGTGGTAGAACAAGTTCACTAAAGCTTCTTCGTCTATTGCTGAAGTTTGAGATACCCACTCGTAAATTGATTGGCCACCAATGTTTGCGTGTGACCATACAGGGAATTCAGTGTCACCGTGTTCACCCATGATGTAGGCGTGGACGTTTCGTGCGTCAACATCTAATGTAGTGGCTAATTCTTGACGGAAACGGGCTGAGTCTAAAGACGTACCAGAACCGATGACGCGGTTAGCAGGTAGGCCAGAGAATTTCCAAGTTGCGTAAGTTAAGATATCTACTGGGTTTGTTGCTACTAAGAAGATACCGTCAAAGCCTGAAGCCATAACTTGATCAACCATGATCTTGAAGATACGTAAGTTTTTATCCACTAAATCTAAACGTGTTTCACCAGGTTTTTGTGCAGCACCGGCAGTAATGACAACGACATCAGCGTCAGAACAGTCATCGTAAGTTGCCTTGTAGATTTTCTTAGGAGATGTGTAAGCTAGGGCGTCGATAAGGTCTAATACATCACCTTCAACGCGGTCTTCGTCTAAATCGATAATTCCTAATTCTCTACCAACACCTTGAATTACAGAAGCGTATGCAAATGCAGATCCTACAGCACCATCACCAATTAAAATAACTTTTTGACCATTTTTTGACATAATATATTCTCCTTAACTTTTTGTCTCTTATAGTGTACGAAGCAAACCATATGGTAAATGTTCCATTAACCCGTGCAAAGCTAGTGAACAATCGGTTTAAAAATTAGCTTGTTGATTAGTTAGTGAAATATTTAACATAATCATACCATCCTGTTTAAAAAAATCAATAGGTTTTTATCATTATTTTTCAAGTATTTTAGTATAATTGGAACTTTATAACGCTTGTAAACGGATACAAAAGCTTGATATCAAGTGTTTTTAAAAAATATAAAAAACTGTTACATATGTAGTTTGAATCTGTACTAATAAAAATAAGAAACTTTGTGAAAAGTTGCGTAAAGCGTTCGTAAATGAAACAATATTGTTTCGAACTTTAGTCAATTTCTTGTAAAAAGGGGACGGTGATGATGGTGGGCGACCACTTTTAAATGGGCCTCCACCCCTATTATGGCAAAAATGTATCCGCTTTCCAAGTAAGACCTCCTAAAGTCGCAAAAATTGGCTACTATAACACGTGAACAAAATGAACTAGCGTTCACTGTGCACAAGGACCAGGCTTTTATCTTTCAAGCCGAGGGGCTCTTTGTGGTATAATAAACCTATCGAATATATAGGCGCTGTATGGGCTAACTCGCTAGGGGCGAGTGAATGCCTGTGCAGGTTTTTGTGTGTTAACAAGGATTTGTGCTACGAATTTAGAGTCTATTATCGAGATGACGATTGGCAAATAAAGGGCAATGCACTATTATAGATGAATTTGAGTTTGACTTATCGATAACTAGAAAATACCTATACAACATGACAACAAGTATTTAAACGAATATTAGAAGCGAAAACAAGGAGCTATCAAGAATGAAATTAATCGTCGGATTGGGTAATCCAGGTAAAAAATATGAGGGCACACGACACAACATTGGCTTTATCGCTTTAGATGAATGGGCCTACCAACATAATGAGACTTTCAACAAAACAGGCTTTAAAGGGGAATACTTTGAAACTTTTGTTAACGGGGAGAAAGTGATTTTCCTAAAACCAACTACCTTTATGAATAATTCAGGAGAAGCGGTTGGCGCTATGGCCAACTATTATTCAATTCCAGTAGAAGATATTTTAGTGGTTTATGATGATTTAGATATGGATCCAGGCCGGATTCGTTTACGTCAAAAGGGGTCTGCTGGTGGACACAACGGGGTGAAATCACTGATTGCCCACCTTGGTACCGACAAAATTCGCCGCATTAAACTAGGAATCGGCCATCCGGGTAAAGAAGGGACCGTTGTCAACCACGTCCTATCAAGATTCCCTAAAGAAGACCATACCCCAATGCTTGCTGCTACGCGTGCAGCGGTTGAAGCCATTGACTACTGGTTAGCAGGCAATTCTTTTGAAGAAACCATGACCAACTACAACAACTAGCCAAGAAAAGGAGGGAGACCGCTTGGATTTACAAACATTTTTCTTGCAGGAATCTCAAAATGAATCATTTAAACAACAAGCCAAATCAGGTCAATCAGTCCTATATCTAGGCCTTCAAGGGGCCAGTCGGGCTTATATGGCTAAAACCCTACTGAATTTGGCCAGCGAGCAAAAAGTAGTCATTGTAACCAACAATCTACTGCAAGCCGACCACTTTTATAATGACCTACAAAGTGACTTTTCTGATGAACAATTGCATCTCTTTAATGTGCCAGAATCTGTGGCTGCTGACTGGGCGATTGCCAGTCCAGAAGCCTTAGCCGACCGGTTGAATGTTTTAAATTGGGCGCGTGACCCTAAAGCGACTGGTGTCCTAATCACGCCTATGTTTGGTTTGAAACGCCTATTAACCCCAACTGAAATTTGGGACAACACTCGTTTACTAGTCAAATTAGGGGACGAATTAGAACCAGCTACCCTAGTTCAACGTCTGTTAAATCAAGGTTACCAACGGGCTGAAATTGTCATGACCCCAGGTGAAATGAGTCAACGCGGGGACATCGTAGACTTTTATCCTATAAATGCCGAATATCCAGTCCGAGTATCTGTGGGCTTTGACGAGGTAGAACGGATTTCAACTTTTGATCCCAACACTCAAAAATCCCTGCAAGACCAACCAAGTATCAACATCCAACCGTCGCAAGAATTCATTGTCTTGCCGCAACAATTACAAGCCCAAGCTGATGCCTTCCAAAAACTGATGGCCAAGTCGTTGGCTAAGATAAAGGACGACGTGGTTAAAGATTTAGCGACTGCCGTTGTTAACGATGAAGTCCTTGCATGGAAAAATGGCGAAACCACGGAAAACTCTAAATACTTCCACCGGTATATGTACCCAGAAACCACGACCATCCTTGACTATATTGGCGACCAAGCTTTCTTGATTTTGGACGACTATGCGCGTCTAATCCAAGAAGAGGCTACTTGGACCAGCAATACCGAAATGTACTTACAAACCATGGTTGAAATGGGGCAATTACCGGCTCAAGTCCAAGTTTATGCTGACTTTAAGGAAGGTATTCAAGCTTTTAAAGGTCGTAAATTTTACTTTTCAGTATGGCAGCAAGGGCTAGGGTCACTGAAATTCGATGGGCTGTACCAGTATCAAACGCGAATGATTACACAGTTTTATGACCAAATGGATGCCCTGAAAATTGAACTAGATGCTTGGATTCGTACAGGTCGAACAGTGGTTATCATGTTAAAAGACAAGGACAGGGTGAAAGAAGTCCAAGCCATTTTGCGAGAAATAGATGTAGCGGCTGAAGCGACGGACGAAGGGAATATCTTCGCCAACAAGGTTAACCTAATTGCGGGCGGCTTATCAGGATCGATTGAATTCGTCCAAGAACGTTTAGTCTTACTGGCTGAAGCGGATATCTTCCATACCCAGAAGAAACGACGCAAGGCTAAGAAACCGCTGATTTCAAATGCGGAACGGATCAAAAACTACCAACAATTAGAAGTTGGGGACTATGTGGTTCATGTTAACCACGGGATTGGGCGGTATACTGGTATTGAAACTATCGAGTTTGCCGGCACCCACCAAGACTACTTGACCATTGTCTTCGCCGACCAAGCAGCTATTCATGTGCCGATTGACCAAATCGATTTGGTTCAAAAATATGTGTCTGCTGAGGGGCGTGAGCCTAAATTAAATAAAATGGGCGGTAGCGAATGGGCGAAAACCAAACAGAAGGTGTCCAGCAAGATTGAAGATATTGCGGATGAACTGATTGAATTATACGCCTCTCGTGAAGCACAGAAAGGTTTCGCTTTTAGTCCAGATACTGCTGAACAGGCCGAATTTGAAAATGCCTTCCCGTATTCAGAAACCGATGACCAAGTCCGGTCGATAGCTGAAATTAAGAAGGATATGGAAGTAGAGAAACCGATGGATCGATTACTCGTTGGAGATGTCGGTTTTGGAAAAACGGAAGTCGCTATGCGAGCTGTCTTTAAAGCTTTAATGGAGGGTAAACAAGTAGCTTTCTTAGTGCCTACGACTGTTTTAGCCCAACAACATTACGAAACCTTCACTGAACGGTTTGCAGACTGGCCTTTTGAAATTGGCTTATTATCTAGATTTAGAAGCAAGGCCCAACAAAATGAAACCATTGCGGGCTTGAAAAAAGGGCAAGTGGATATTGTGATTGGTACTCACCGCGTCCTATCTAAAGATGTTGAATTCCTTGATTTAGGGCTATTAGTGGTTGATGAGGAACAACGGTTTGGGGTGAAGGCCAAGGAAAAATTGAAGGCCTTAAAAGCGAATGTAGATGTGTTGACCCTGACGGCGACACCGATTCCTCGTACCTTAAACATGTCTATGCTAGGGGTTCGGGACTTATCTGTTATTGAAACACCGCCAGCCAACCGGTATCCCGTCCAAACTTTTGTAATGGAGCAAAATTACGGGGCAGTCAAAGATGCCATTGAACGAGAAATTGCTCGAGATGGTCAAGTTTTCTATCTCTTTAATAATGTGGCCCAAATCGAAGAGAAGGCGGCCTTTATCAATGAGTTGGTCCCTGAAGCGAGGGTGGCCATTGCCCATGGTCAAATGACTGTTGCCCAACTGGAAAATGTCATGATGGACTTTGTTCTTGGTGAGTTTGATGTTTTAGTGACGACAACCATTATTGAGACAGGTGTCGACATTCCTAATGCCAACACCTTACTGGTTGAAGGAGCCGACCGGATGGGGCTATCTACCCTCTACCAATTACGGGGCCGGGTTGGACGGTCAACTCGAATTGCCTATGCCTATTTCATGTACCGGCCGGACAAGATGTTGTCTGAGGTATCTGAAAAACGCTTGATGGCCTTACGTGATTTCACGGAACTAGGGTCTGGTTTTAAGATTGCCATGCGTGACTTGTCCATTCGTGGGGCAGGTAACATGCTCGGGAAACAGCAACACGGCTTTGTTAACTCAGTCGGTTTCGACCTCTATTCACAAATGCTACGTGAAGCAGTCCAACGTAAACGAGGCATTTTACCGGCTAAGAAAACTGAGCCAGTGGAAATATCACTTTCTATTGATGCTTATATTCCGCAGAGCTATATCCGGGATGAGCGACAAAAAGTCGAGATTTATAAACGGGTGCAGGCCATGACCAGTGTAGATGAAATGTGGGACTTGGATGATGAGTTGATGGATCGATACGGTGAACCACCAATTGAAACGCAACTGTTACTGCAAGTGGGTGCTATTAAAGCGGCGGCCGATAAGATCGGTGTGACAAGCATTAAACGCATTACTGCTAGCAACACCATAGAAATCCTTTTCCACGAAAATCTTGAACAAAAAATCATGACACCAGCTATCTTCAAGGCATTAGAGGACAATCCTTTACGCTTGGCGATTAAGCAAGTTGGGGCTGCCTTAATGATCAGCCTAGGTTTAAACAAGTTGTCTACTGAAGAATGGTTGGACTACTTACTGCAATTTACAACCAAGTTAGCTGATGACGAAAAAGTAGTCCAAATGAAGGCGGACCAATTGGCTAAGGAAAAAGCTGACTACGAGAAATCCCAAGCCTTAAAAGCTGAACAAGAAGAGGCGGCGAGTAAAGCTGCTGTAGACGCACAAGTGAAGGCTGCTGAAAATGAAGCTAATCAAACTGGTTTAGATGCAGAAAATAATCAAGCAGGTGACTAGATGGTGAAAAATGACGATTCAAAGGCAAGGTCAACGGGCCAAGTGGCCATGCAAGGGGCTGCCGTTCTAACGCTCGCAGCCTTAGTGGCTAAAGTATTGTCTGCTATCTACCGGGTTCCTTTACAAAATATGGTCGGTAACGAAGGTTTCTATGTCTACCAACAGGTCTACCCAATATACGGAATAGGGATGACCTTCGCTTTAAATGGTTTACCATCTTTTATTGGTAAACAGGTCGCCCTACAAAATAACCACAAGCAAAGTAAATCTTTGTTGAAGAGATACGCAGTCATTGTGTCGGTTTTTGCACTCGCTTGTTTTGCCCTGATTTATTTTGGGGCTGATTGGATTGCAACTATGATGGGTGATGGTTTATTGGCGCCTGTTATCAAAAGTGTGTCTTTTATGTTCCTCTTGATGCCAGGTTTACTCCTGTCCAGAGGTTTTATGCAGGGGCGTAATCTTATGACCCCAACCGCTATTTCGCAAGTTGCCGAGCAATTCGTTCGGGTGGCAGTCATTTTAACTGTCGCCTTCATCTTTAGCCGGATGCAGGTGACTGACAAGAATCCAGATGTCTACCAGATGGGTTTTTGGACCATGCAGTCAGCTTGGATTGCCGCCGCAGCTGCTTCGATCGTCATGGCTTATTACCTGTTAGATTACCGCGAGAAGGCCATGTACCTAGACTTTTTAGCCGGGCATTACGGGTTAGGTCAAGCGAGTGAGACTGATGATGCTACAGGATTATCTTGGACTAAATTAACCAAAAACTTTGTCACAGAAGGCTTTGTTATTTGTTTCTTCTCAGCACTATTGGTCTTTTATCAGCTGATTGACGCCTTTACCGTTTACGACCAATTGGTAGATAATGGAATTGCGACGGCGGTAGCCAAGGATATGAAGGGGATTTACGACCGCGGCCAGCCCATCGTCCAACTAGGCATGGTTGTGGCCACATCACTTGCCACTTCATTCTTACCCGCCCTTGCTTTAATGAAAAAGGGTGACCGCAAGCAAGCTGGCGAATTTGAAATTGTCAGCAGACAATACCTGCGGGTGACCCTCTTTCTCGCCACTATCATTACGGGCGGATTGATATCGATCATGCCTCAATTAAACCATTTCCTATTTGCTAGTTCTGCTGGCTCTGAGGTCTTAATGGTTTATGTGATGATGGTTATCTTCGCCAGTCTCGTATTAGGGCAAAATAATATTCTCCAAGCCCAAGGGCAGTGGTATAAAGCAGGTATTGCCTTTATGGTCGGCATGCTGGTTAAAGGGATATTTACAGCGAGTTTAGTTGATTTTCTAGATACGGCAGGCGCCGCCTGGGCGACCAATTTAGGTTTAGCAGCTATGATCATTTACCTAAATTGGACCTTGCCTAAGGAAGTACGTCTGGTTAAATGGGGGCGAGTAGCCTTTAAAGCAGGATTACTAGCTGTTTTAATGGTTGCGGTGAACTTTACTTTAGCTTACTTATGGCACCAAGTTTTAGGGATAGCGCCGGAACGGTTGATGGATACCTTGTTGATGGGGATTCAAATCTTTGTAGGCGTTATGTTGACGATGGTTTACTTACGGAAAGACCCGATATTAAGCCAAGTCGATTGGGAAACCTTGCCAAAAGGCGAGTTGATATGGCGGCTATTGCAGGGATAAAGCGTAGTGAATTAGTACACGTTCCCGAAATGGGAAAGGCGTCCCCTATACGGAAATGTTGTTTCCAATAGGGGTATAGTCATTTTGCCTAGAGAATCATTAAAGCTTGTAAGGGGATAAAACCTCGGAAAAGCTAGCAAATTCCTAGCTTATTGGTTAAGGACTAGGCGCAAACCATGGTATACTAGATTTAAGATAAGTATGGAAATGGTTTTTGTGGATTAATTTAGAGAAGATTAAAAGAAACTAGCCGAAATTTCAAAAAAATACGTATATAATAAAGGAGCAAGATTTTTGCGATTAGATAAATTTTTAAAAGTATCCAGAATTATTAAAAGACGAAGTGTTGCTAAAGAAGTTGCGGACAAGGGTCGGATTACCATTAATGGTCGTCCAGCTAAGTCAGGTACAGATGTTAAAATCGGTGACGAACTGGTGATTACATTTGGGAATAAAGACCTGACTGTTCAGGTTGAAAACTTGAAAGAAACAACACGAAAAGATGAAGCGGAAAATATGTTTACCATAGTTGGCGAAAGTTACCACGAGGATCAGGAAAAAGGTAGTCTTTAGTCTTGATTTATGATGGCGCTAGCTTTGAATTATTGTTATACTATTTAAGTATATGATTGACGGATTCAAAGCAACCACAGAAAGGGGTTTTTGCTATGCGGCCAGAAGATCGTCCCGACCGTGAAAGCAAAAAAGTGACATCATTAGCAGAACACCGTAAAGCAAAAACCAAGAAGTGGTCACGAAAACCAAGGACCACAGCTGATTGGATTACAAGGCTTATCGTTGGTATCTTCGCTGTTGTGACCTTGGGTTGTGTGTCGACTGCTTATGCAGCGCACAAGGACCAACAAGGCGTTGAAGAACAAATTGCTTTAACTGAGGATGAAATTGCCGGTGAACAAAAGGCGATTGACACCTTAAGTCAACAAGCATCCTTACTGAAAGATGATGAATACGTGGCTAAATTAGCGCGGTCACGTTATTACTTAAGTAAAGATGGGGAAGTTATCTTCAGTGTACCTGAAGATAACGCTTCTAAACAAGCTGAAATCTTAAATAAGGCTTATTTACAAAATCAAGAAAATAATGATGAATAAATTGCGATAACAAGGTAAACTAGAAATAGCTTTACTCGTCCGGATAAAAATCCATTTACCGGATGCAAGAATTTCAAGGAGGATATTTGGGATACATGGCAATTGAAGTAGGAAATAAAGTTACCGGAAAAGTTACAGGGATTACAAAATTTGGTGCATTTGTTGATTTAGGAGAAGGCAAAAATGGTTTAGTCCACATCTCTGAAGTAGCTGAAGGCTACGTGAAAGATATCAACGATGTCTTATCGGTTGGAGATGAAGTAACTGTTTTAGTGACCAATGTAGCTGATGACGGTAAGATTGCATTGTCAATCCGTCGTTTAAACGCAGATGGCGCAAGCAAACCAGCGTCTTCTAATCGCGGAAACAACGATGGTGGCGGTCGCGACCGTGGCAACCAAAACTTCCGTAAAGATGACAACCGCGACAACCGTGGTGGTGGCTATCAAGGTAAACCAAAATCAAACAACCATTCAGGTGGTCGTTCAAACTTTGGTGGCGGGAATTCATTCAAGTCTAACGCTGGTAATAAAGCGGGTACAAATGATTTCGATAGTTTGATGTCATCATTCTTAAAAGATTCTGATGACCGTTTAACTTCTTTAAAACGTAATACAGAAGGTAAACGCGGTGGTCGAGGCGGCCGTCGTTCTTAATAAGATATAGTGGGTCGTAACTAAGGTTACAGGCCCAAAACTAAGTGTAGACACTTATTGAGAGGGGTCTGTGGCAATTTGTCGCAGACCTCTTTGATGTTTAACCGTGTCTATGATAGAAAGGGATACCTAGAGAATATTCGGGAAAGTAAAAACTTAGGAAAGGAGCGGTATGTAATGGGTGAAAATGTACTAAAGATAGTGGAAGACTGGCTACTAGCTACGAAAGACCGGTTGAAGTCGCAACTACCGGCTAACTATGTGCCAATTGATGGGCAGATCCCCTTTCTATTGGCTGTATCTGGTGGCGTCGATTCTATGGTTTTGTTGGATTTGTTTCACCGCTTAGGTCAAAAATCATTAGTGACTTTTTCAGTAATCCATATTAACCACCAGCTCCGTCCTGAATCAACGGCTGAGCAAGATATGGTCATCAAGTTTTGCGAGGACCGAGACATTCCTATCCAAGTAGTGGCTTGGGACCACGATGACCCGCAGAATCCAAATCGGTCGGAATTGGCGGCACGCGAATTCCGATATGCGGTCTTTGAGCGGATGATGGTCTTGACCAAGTCACCTTTCCTAGTGACTGCCCACCATCAAAATGACCAGGCGGAAACAGTCTTGATGCGGTTGGTTCATGGCGGCCGCTTGAAGAGTATTGCCGGCATTCATCCCTACCGGCCAATTCCCTTGGACCAGGGCTTGCAGACGGGCTATGTGCTCCGCCCCTTGTTAAGTGTGGATAAGGCTGATTTATATGACTATGCAATGGCGTGGCAGATCCCTTTTAGTGAGGACGCGTCTAATCTTGACCTGTCTTATACCAGAAACAGGTTTAGACAGCAGTATCTGCCGGAATTGGAGTCGGAAGATGGCACTCTTATCGACCATCTGGGCGACTTCGCCTTGGCTGCTCAAGCGACTAGCCGGTTTGCGGAGGCTTATATGGACCAAGTTTTAAGAGATGCCTTGACGAAGAAAGATGACACTTGGCAAGTTGATCTGCCTACCATAGCGGACTATGACTTGCCTGAACAGGTCTTGTTGTGGCAACGATTGTTCGACCGAACGAGGGTTGCCGCCTTGGCTGCCTTTACGCAAGACGGCTTTAAGCGGATGGTGGCTTTCTTACAAAGCGAGAATGGGCAAGCTGAGTGGCGGTTGCCCGGAGGCTACCGCCTGGTCAAGGTGTATGATACGGCCTATATTCTGCCCAGTGGCCGGTCTGATTTCTTAGCAAGTGCTGGTGCCACCGGTAAAATGACTGAGCAAGTTTTAAGCTGGCAGGACTGGGTGGCAGTAAGCGACCAGGTCAAATTTGGTTGGTTTGACGAGGACCAAGCGGATGCTTATTTGCACCAGGGGTCTATTTTGTTGGCTGAGGTGGGTGTTGACGTTAGCTTAACTGTGCGCAATCGCCGTCCCGGAGATTTTATCAGCCTCTCAAACGGTCATCGACAAAAGCTAAATCGCTTTTTAATCAACGAAAAAGTCCCATCTGGTATCCGAGATGATATTTTTGTGTTAGCGGATTGCCAGCAAGAGGTGTGGGGCCTCTTTTTCAATGGAGAGGTCTTATATGTAAACCGGAGTGGTGCGGGGGCTAAAGTATTGGTAAAATTTTAGGGGTTTTTGACGTATTTGTTGGCGTTTAATGGTAAGATTGATATAATACTTTTCGCTTATTGAAAGTTTTTTAGGGTGGTTTTTCTGCGCTAAAGGGGCTAGATTTGGATGAGTAGTCTTAATTAATTGCTATTAAATTGGGTTGTTTGCTAAAATAACCTAGAATTATGTGAAATGAAATGTGGAGGATTATAGGCATGCATAAAGATGTAGAGGAAATTTTATTTTCTACTGAGGAAATTGCGGAACGTATTCAGGTGTTAGGTGAGGAATTATCGGCGGATTATCAAGATAAAAACCCGATTGTGGTTGGTATATTGAAGGGTTCTGTCCCATTCATGTCTGACTTGATTCGTGCAATGGACATTAAATTACAAATTGACTTTATGGATATTTCAAGTTACGGCGGTGGGATTGAGTCATCAGGTCAGGTGAAAATTTTGAAGGACTTAGATGCAGACGTATCTGGTCGTCACGTGATTATTGTTGAGGATATCGTGGATACTGGTAATACGCTAGCAAAAATTCATGATTTGTTCCAACACCGTAATGCAGCAAGTGTGAAGGTGGTAACTTTACTTAATAAACCTGAACGCCGTACTGCAGATGTTTCAGTGGATTATATTGGTTTTGAAATCCCTGATAAGTTTGTAATTGGTTATGGTATGGATTTTGACGAAGAATATCGCCAGCTACCTTATATCGGTATTTTGAAGCCTAGTGTTTACGCACATTTATTCCATAATTAGTGAGTTTTTTATATTTATAACTATTCGATGGCTACTTTAAGAACAACAATTAGAATGGGGAAAATGAATGCAACAAAAGAGACCTAACAGACCAAATAGAAACACCTTCATCAGAAGTGGTTTGCTGTGGCTGATTATGTTCTTTGCTTTGATGGCATTAGTTAGATCATTAACGAGTGATTCTACTGGTGGTACCACTGAAGAGTTAACACAATCAGAATTCATTCAAACACTTTCTGATGGAGATGTAGAGAGTTTCTCTATCCAATCCAACGCCGGGGCTTACCAAATCCGCGGTGCTTACAAGGGTTCGGGTGAGGAATCAAGTGAATCATCATCATCAACTAGTGATGGGATTCCAATTTTCCAAGATTTACAACAAAGCTCAGCTTCTGAGTTTGTGGTAAACGTATTACCCAATGACAACACGATTGCAACGATTACGGACACAGCGAATGCGACCGGTACTGAAATGACGGCCTTAGAAGAAGACCAGTCTGGTATGTGGTTGAGCTTATTATTCACTGCTGTACCGATTGTTTTCTTCGTTGTGATTATGTATATGATGTTCAGCCAAAGCCAAGGTGGCGGTCGAAACAACCCAATGTCTATGGGTAAATCGAAGGCTGTTGATCAATCGAAGAAAGAAGTAAAAGTACGATTCTCTGATGTCGCTGGTGCGGATGAAGAGAAACAAGAGTTGGTTGAAGTGGTGGACTTCTTGAAAGATCCACGTAAATTCCAAGCTTTAGGAGCCCGTATTCCAAAAGGTGTGCTTTTAGAGGGTCCTCCAGGTACTGGTAAGACATTGCTTGCTAAAGCAGTTGCCGGTGAAGCTGGCGTGCCATTCTACTCAATCTCAGGTTCTGAGTTTGTGGAAATGTTCGTTGGCGTCGGAGCTTCTCGTGTACGTGATTTATTCGAAAATGCTAAGAAGAGTGCCCCATCTATCATCTTTATTGATGAGATTGATGCTGTTGGTCGTCGTCGTGGTGCTGGTCCAGGATCAGGTCATGATGAACGTGAGCAAACATTAAACCAATTGTTGGTTGAGATGGATGGTTTCTCTGAAAAAGATAATGTTATCGTGATTGCAGCAACTAACCGTTCTGACGTATTGGACCCAGCTTTACTACGTCCAGGCCGTTTTGATAGACAGGTATTAGTTGGTCGTCCAGATGTTAAGGGACGTGAAGCAATCCTGAAAGTACATGCCCGTAACAAGCCGTTCGGCCCAGGTGTGGACTTGAAGGTATTAGCGAAACAAACGCCTGGATTTACTGGTGCTGAACTTGAAAACTTATTAAATGAGGCGGCTTTAGTGGCAGCTCGTGTAGATAAGAAACAAATTGATATGATTGATATTGATGAAGCGCAAGACCGCGTGATTGCTGGTCCGGCTAAGAAAGATCGCGTGATTTCTAAGGTTGAACGTCGTATGGTTGCTTACCACGAGGCTGGTCATACCATTGCTGGTTTAGTCCTAAGCGACGCCCGTGTAGTCCACAAGGTGACAATTGTACCGCGTGGTAAAGCTGGCGGTTATGCGATTATGCTTCCTCGTGAAGACCAAAACCTTTACACAACCAAAGACTTGCGTGAACAAGTTATTGGTTTACTAGGTGGACGTGCCGCTGAACAATTAATATTCAATACCCAAACTTCTGGAGCTTCTAATGACTTTGAACAAGCGACAGGTATTGTTCGTGCCATGATTACTGAATACGGTATGAGTGAATTACTTGGACCAATTTCATACGAAGGTAACCACTCAATGCGTGGGGCAGCTTCTGGTTATGCACAAAACAAATCTTACTCTGAACGCACGGCTGGTCAAATTGATGACGAAGTACGTAAGTTCATGGACGAGTGCTTGGAAGAAGCAGAAAGTATCTTAGCTTCTCACCGTGATCAATTAGATGTGATTGCTAAGAAATTACTAGAACTTGAAACATTAGATGAACGCACAATTCGCGCCTTATTCGAAACTGGTGAAATGCCAGAACCATTAGATGGCGAACAACAACGTGAATCAGAAGCTAAATCTTTTGAAGAAGTGAAAAAAGACTTACAACGTGGCGCTGAGCACCGTCAATACCGTAATGGTGAGTGGTCTGAAGAAATGACTTCAGAAGACCAAACCGAAGCGGCTGATGATGTTAATGACTCTGATGACGACAACGACGATCATCAAGGTCCACAAGGGCGAAACGCACATATAGATCAAGACTAAGGAAGGGCGCGAGCGAACCCGACTAGGGTGTAAGAACCGACTTTTCTTGAATCAATAAAAAACCTCCGATGACATTTTATCGGAGGTTTTTCAATGCAATTAAAGAAGCGACTTTCCTAGCAGCAATAAACGCAGTCATTATTTACCGGGTTGCTTTACACTTTGCTAACTATTATATTTTCACTGTTCGTCAAATTAGGTTAGAATGGTAGTTGAAGAGCGACAAGCGAATAATGGGTGCCTAGCACCTAATGATGGAGTGAAATAAATGACAGATAAATTAATTAAGGCAGTGGCCTTTGATGGTGAAATTCGTATTACAGCTGTAGATGCTACAGGTATTGTCCAAGAGGCACAAAAGAAACATGATACATGGTCTGCTTCTACAGCAGCCCTAGGACGTACGTTAGTGGGTACTTTGATGATGGGGTCTGATATTAAAGATGATGCCAAAATCACTATCCAAATCAACGGGAATGGCCCAGCTGGTAAGTTAGTGGCTGTTGCGGACGGTCAAGGAAATGTGAAAGGCTACGTTCAAGAGCCATATATCAGCCTAGATCCAAACGACAAAGGCAAGATTGATGTACGTGGTGCGGTTGGAACGGAAGGACTTTTTACCGTAACGAAAGATTTAGGTTTGAAAGAACCCTTCTCAGGTCAAGTGCCAATCGTTTCAGGTGAAATCGCTGAAGACTTCACGTACTATCTTGCTTATTCTGAACAAACGCCTTCTGCAGTAGGTTTAGGTGTCTTGGTGGATACGGATGAAACAGTAATTAACGCTGGTGGCTGGATGATCCAATTGATGCCAGGGGTGACTGAATCATCTATTGAAGCCGTTGAAAAGGCCGTTGCTGAAACACCGCAAGTAACCGAATTATTGTCAGATGGCGCGACAGCCAAAGACATGATCAACCGTTTGTTAGGAGAAGAAAATGTCAAATTCTTAGATGAACGTGATGTGCAATTCGCTTGTGACTGTAACAAAGACCGGTTTGCAGCTGGATTAGCGACTTTACCAAAAGAAGAAATCACAGCTATGATCGAAGAAGATAACGGGGCCGAAGTGGTATGTCAATTCTGTAATAAACGCTATCAATTCACAGCTGAAGATTTAAAAGGCATTGAAGACCAAGCTTAAGGTCAAGGTTTGCTATAATAGGCACAATCAACAAGGCTATGCAATCATTTTATAGAGAAAGGTTTGAGCTAGAACATGGAAGTTACAAATTATATGAGTCAATTAATCGGAGAAACACCATTACTGAAATTGCAACGAACAGTCCCATATAAAGCCGCCCAGGTATACGTCAAACTCGAAACAGCTAACCCAACTGGATCAATTTACGACCGAGTTGCCTTAAACATGATTGAGGTAGCGGAAAATGAGGGTCGCTTACAAGCGGACCAACAAATTGTGGTCGCAACTACAGCCGAAGTTGCTGCCTCTTTCGCCTTACTAGGAGCGAGCAAGGGTTATGATACAAAGGCCTTTGTCCCAGATACAGCCACTCACCATGACTTGACAATCTTGCGTGCATACGGGGCTCAAGTGCAACTAATACCCGGCAAACAAGGTGTTGTAGATGCGATGACCCAAGCGCGGGCTTACGCTGAAGCGGGCAACCACCTATTTATTGATGTTTACGATGATGAGGGCAACGCTGCCGTCCATGAAAAAACAACAGGACCAGAAATCATCGAAGCCTTAAACGGCGCGCCAGATGCCTTTGTATCAACTGTCGCAACTGGTGGGACGATGACGGGCGTTGGAACAGCCCTTAGACAAGAGAATAAGGATATCCAACTCTACGCGGTAGAAGATAAGGATAGCAAATTCTTGTCAGGTGAAATGGCTAAGCCAAGTGTAGCTACTGGATTCAACCCAGGTTTATTGCCTTTGAATTTGGATACCACTTTATACGACAGTATTGTGGCTATTGATTTGGCCAAGGCCAAAGAAACTAGTCGTTTGTTAGCCATCAATGAAGGTTTATTGGTAGGGCCAGCAGGTGGTGCGGCAGTTGCAGCAGCTATCGCAGTGGCTAAAACACTAGGCCAAAACAAAAAAGTAGTCGTTGTTATTCCAGATGATGGTAGACGATTTGTTGCTGAAGGTGCTTTCGACTTCAATACAATCAATTAATAGAAGTAATTGAGTGAATAAACATTATTAAAAGTGAAAGAAGGCTTTTATGAAGGAAACAGAAGAACATCTTGGGGATCTACATGGTACGGTTGAACCGGAGCAAATTAAACATTTGAGTAAAATGTTTAAGGCTTTGGGGGATCCGACAAGATTACGCATACTATATTTATTGGCTGAAGGCGAAATGATGGCTACTAAGATTTCTGAAGAATTAGGTTTGGAACAATCAGCAGTGTCGCATCAATTAAAGAAATTGTTTGAATTGCGGCTAGTAAAGAAACGTAAGGAAAGAAATACGGTCATTTACAGCCAGGCAGACAGCCATGTCCTGCAAATTTTAACGGATGCCTTTACGCATATTAAAGAAGAGGATGACCAATAATTGAAAGCATAAGCAGTTCCTACCATAATAAGGTTTTCTTTAACCTAAAAATTTGGTACAATGCTTGTGTTTTCGTATTCTCATAGAGAGACGACAGTTTATCCGAAAAAACTGTTCTGATAGAAATTGTCGACAAGGGTCGCTTGCTTTTTTGACAGAAAGTTGGCAATATAGATAAGTATCAAATTGACTAGAGGATAACGATAGATAAAGTAAGGAGTGTATATAGTGACTGAAGAAAATAATCAACATCAAGCTACTGATGCGACTGAAGGGTTGAACGACCAACTACTTGTCCGTCGTGAAAAAATGGCTGAGTTAGAAGAAAGCGGCTATAACCCATTTGCTTCAGGGTTTGAACGTAACGCAGTAGCAGCTGATTTACACAAAAAATATGAGGCTTATAACAAAGAGCAATTAGCTGAAATGGATGACGTCGTAGCCATTGCCGGTCGTTTAGTAACGAAACGTGGTAAGGGTAAAGCTGGTTTTGGGAACATCCAAGACATGTCAGGCAATATTCAAATCTACGTGCGTCGTGACCACATCGATGAAGAGGATTACGACCACTTATGGAAGAAAGCTGACTTAGGGGATATCGTTGGTGTTGAAGGTACTTTAATGCGTACAAACACTGGTGAATTATCTGTTAAAGCGACGAAATTCGTCCACCTAACAAAAGCTTTACGTCCATTACCGGATAAATACCATGGTTTAACAGACGTAGAACAAATCTACCGTCACCGTTACCTAGATCTAATTGCCAACCGTGAATCATTCGACCGCTTCACAAAACGTTCGCAAATCATCCGTGAAGTTCGTCACTACTTAGACAGTAACGACTATCTAGAAGTTGAAACACCTGTCTTACATAACATTGCTGGTGGTGCCTCAGCGCGTCCATTCATTACCCACCACAATGCCTTAGACATGGAATTATATCTACGTATCGCCCTAGAATTGCACTTAAAACGTCTAGTTGTTGGTGGTATGGAACGTGTGTATGAAATCGGTCGTGTATTCCGTAACGAAGGGATCGATACAACGCACAACCCTGAATTCACTATGCTTGAAGTTTATACAGCTTATAGCAAAATGACTGACGTGATGGACCTAGTTGAAGGTTTATTCCAATCAGTCGCTGAAAAAGTATTAGGTACAACAAGTATCACTTACGACGGTCAAGCAATCGAATTAGGTGGCAAATGGCGTCGTGTACACATGGTAGATGCAGTTAAAGAAGCGAGTGGCGTTGATTTCTGGCAAGAAATGACAGATGAAGAAGCTCGCGCAATTGCCAAAGAGCACCATGTACAAGTTGAAAACAACTTTACAGTTGGACATGTCATTAACGAATTCTTTGAAGAATTTGTTGAAGACACTTTAATTCAACCAACATTCGTTTACGGTCACCCAACAGCGATTTCGCCATTGGCACGTAAAAACGAAGAAGACCCACGCTTTACTGATCGTTTTGAAGTATTCATTGTAGGTTCAGAATCTGGTAACGCCTTTACCGAGTTAACGGATCCAATTGACCAACGTGAACGTTTTGAAGCCCAAGTGAAAGAAAAAGCTGAGGGTAACGACGAAGCGCATCCACTAGATGAAGAATTCTTAGAAGCCTTAGAAACAGGTATGCCGCCTACAGGTGGTTTAGGAATTGGTATCGACCGTATGGTTATGCTATTAACAGACGCACAATCTATCCGTGACGTCTTACTATTCCCAACAATGAGAAACGTAGAACAGTAAGTATAAAAAAAGGCCACACTTTCCCATGCTAGCCGGGGTAAAAGTGGTCTTTATTTTTTTGAGATTATTTGTTGACGCGACCTTGCGAATATGATAAATTATATAAGGTGCTTTTTGTATGCAGATTCCTGTATTTGTATCCAAATCGAACAGTCGTGCTGACTGGTACATTAGCACACAAACATTGAAAAGCTGAAATCGTAGCTGTAAAGCGATTTTTATTTTTTCAAAAAAATTATGACACGCTTGGATGTGTGAGCATAAAGTATATACAAAAAAATCACCCATTAATGGGAAGGAGGAGCTTATAGTTATGCCAACTATTAACCAATTAGTACGCAAATCACGCCAAAGCTCAACTAAAAAATCTGGTTCTCCAGCTTTAGGCCGTGGTTACAACTCAATGAAACGTAAATCTACTTCTACAAACTCTCCTCAAAAACGTGGAGTTTGTACACGTGTAGGTACTATGACACCGAAAAAACCTAACTCAGCGTTACGTAAATACGCTCGTGTTCGTTTATCAAACATGATCGAGGTAACAGCTTACATCCCAGGTATCGGCCACAACTTACAAGAACATAGTGTTGTTCTTATCCGTGGTGGACGTGTGAAAGACTTACCAGGGGTTCGTTACCACGTTGTTCGTGGTGCGTTAGATACTGCTGGAGTTAACGACCGTAAACAAAGCCGTTCTAAATACGGTACTAAAAAACCTAAATAATTAAAATTCGAAAGGAGGAGCACAAATGCCTCGTAAAGGACATATTGCAAAACGTGATGTATTACCAGATCCAATTTATAACTCAAAATTAGTTACTCGTTTAATCAACCGTATCATGGTTGATGGTAAACGTGGTAAAGCAGCTACTATTTTATATACTGCCTTCGACAACATTAAAGCTGAAACAGGTAACGATCCAATGGAGGTTTTCGAACAAGCAATCGAAAACATCGCACCAGTTTTAGAAGTTAAAGCTCGTCGTATTGGTGGTTCTAACTACCAAGTGCCAATCGAAGTTCGTCCAGAACGTCGTCAAACTTTGGCATTACGTTGGTTAGTAAACTACGCTCGCCTACGTGGGGAGAACACAATGGAACAACGCTTATCACACGAAATTATGGATGCTGCTAACAATACAGGTGCTTCAGTTCGTAAACGTGAAGAATCACACCGTATGGCAGAAGCTAACAAAGCCTTCGCACATTTCCGTTGGTAAGAGTTTTCTAAAAGTCGATAATTTATATTGTCGACTTTTCTCTAAAAACGTTATAATGATTGTGGAAACCAATTATTAAACGAATCAAAGAAAAAAGGAGTAAAGATAAGATGGCTAAAAGAGAATTTCCTCTTGAAAAGACTCGTAATATCGGTATCATGGCCCACATTGATGCTGGTAAAACGACGACTACTGAACGTATCTTGTTCTACACTGGTAAAATCCATAAAATCGGTGAAACTCACGATGGTGGGGCACAAATGGACTGGATGGAGCAAGAACAAGAACGTGGTATCACTATTACATCTGCTGCAACAACTGCACAATGGAAAGACCACCGTGTAAACATCATTGATACCCCAGGACACGTGGACTTCACTGTTGAAGTTGAGCGTTCATTGCGTGTATTAGATGGTTCAGTAGCTTTACTAGATGCCCAATCGGGTGTAGAGCCTCAAACAGAAACTGTTTGGCGTCAAGCGGATACTTATAAAGTACCTCGTATTGTATTCGTAAATAAAATGGATAAAATGGGTGCAGACTTCTTATACTCTGTAAACACTATCCACGAACGTTTACAAGCAAACGCTCAACCTATCCAATTACCAATTGGTTCTGAAGATGACTTCGAAGGTATCATTGACTTAGTGGAAATGAACGCTGAAGTTTACACTTCTGATGACGGTAGAGAATACGAAGAACGCGAAATTCCAGAAGAATACCGCGAATTAGCTGAAAAATGGCACACAAACCTAATTGAATCAATCGCTGACGTGAATGAAGATATTATGGAAAAATACCTTGAAGGTGAAGAGATTTCTAAAGAAGAGTTGAAAACGGCTATCCGTACAGCAACTACTAACGTTGACTTCTTCCCTGTAATGTGTGGTTCTGCCTTTAAAAATAAAGGTGTTCAATTAATGCTTGATGCAGTTATCGACTACTTACCTGCACCAACTGATGTACCACCAATCCAAGGTCATGCATTTGACAACCCAGAAGAAGTGATCGAAGTTCGTGCGAACGACGATGCACCATTCTCAGCATTAGCGTTTAAAGTTATGACTGACCCATTCGTAGGTCGTTTAACTTTCTTCCGTGTATACTCTGGTACTGTTCAATCAGGTTCATACATCCAAAATGCTACTAAAGACAAACGTGAACGTTTAGGTCGTATCTTAATGATGCACGCTAACTCTCGTTCTGAAGTAGATGAAGTATTCTCTGGTGATATCGCTGCTGCCGTAGGTCTTAAAGACACTACTACAGGTGATACATTATGTGACGTTGACAACAAAGTTATCCTTGAGTCAATGGAATTCCCTGAGCCGGTTATCGAAGTTGCTATCGAACCAGATACTAAAGCTGACCAAGACAAAATGTCTATCGCTTTAGGTAAATTAGCTGAAGAGGATCCAACTTTCCGTGCGTCAACTGACCACGAAACTGGTCAAACAATCATCGCTGGTATGGGTGAGCTTCATCTTGACATCATCGTTGACCGTTTGAAACGTGAATTCAATGTTTCTGCAACTGTAGGTGCGCCTCAAGTATCTTACCGTGAAACATTCACACAACAAACTCAAGTTCAAGGTAAATTCGTTCGTCAATCAGGTGGTAAAGGTCAATACGGTGACGTATGGATTGAATTCACACCTAACGAAGAAGGTGCTGGATTTGAATTTGAAAATGCAATCGTCGGTGGTGTGGTTCCTCGTGAATACATCCCTGCTGTTGAAGCTGGTCTTAAAGATGCAATGGAAAACGGTGTATTAGCTGGATTCCCATTAATCGATGTTAAAGCTAAACTTTACGATGGTTCTTACCATGATGTCGATTCATCTGAGACAGCTTTCAAAGTTGCTGCTTCATTAGCGTTACGTAACGCTATTAAATCTGCTAAACCTGCAATTCTTGAACCAATGATGCGTGTTGACATCCAAGTTCCTGAAGAATACTTAGGGGACGTTATGGGTCACGTATCAGCTCGTCGTGGACGTATTGAAGGTCAAACACCACGTGGTAACGCGTTGATGATTAACTCACAAGTTCCGTTATCAGAAATGTTTGGTTACGCAACTACTTTACGTTCTGCAACTCAAGGACGTGGTACTTTCACAATGACATTCGATCATTACGAAGCTGTACCAAAATCTATTCAAGAAGACATTATCAAACAATATGGTAAAGGTTCAGAAGATTAATTTTTAAATTAAGACTTTGACCATAGGCTTACTCGTGGAAATCAAGTACCTGCTAGGTTTTTCAAAGGTTAGATGCTTGATTTCTGAAGCGAGTTTGACTATAATGAACTTATTGAAAATCTATAAAATTTAGGTTTATATTTTCTATTCTTAGGAGGAATACATAAAATGGCAAAACAAACATATGAACGTACAAAACCCCATGTTAACGTTGGTACTTTAGGACACGTTGACCACGGTAAAACAACTTTATCAGCTGCAATCGCAACTGTATTAGCTAAACACGGTTTCGGTGAAGCTCAAGACTACGCTTCAATCGATAACGCTCCAGAAGAGCAAGAACGTGGTATTACAATCAATACTTCACACATCGAGTACGAAACAGCTAACCGTCACTACGCGCATATCGACGCCCCAGGACATGCTGACTACGTTAAAAACATGATCACTGGTGCTGCTCAAATGGACGGTGCGATCTTAGTAGTATCTGCTGCTGATGGTCCAATGCCACAAACTCGTGAGCATATCCTTTTAGCTGGCCAAATTGGTGTTCCAGCATTCGTAGTATTCTTAAACAAAGTTGACCAAGTTGACGATGAAGAATTACTAGAATTAGTTGAAATGGAAGTTCGTGACTTATTATCTGAGTACAACTACCCAGGTGACGATCTACCTGTAGTTGCTGGTTCTGCTTTATTAGCATTACAAGGCGACGAAGCTCAAGAAGCTAAAATCATGGAATTAATGGAAGCTGTAGATACTTACATTCCAGAACCAGAACGTGACAACGACAAACCATTCATGATG
The DNA here is from genome assembly GCF_053627715.1 of Aerococcus sp. 150760013-2. Lineage (NCBI taxonomy): Bacteria > Bacillati > Bacillota > Bacilli > Lactobacillales > Aerococcaceae > Aerococcus > Aerococcus sp. 150760013-2. The sequence goes on along the minus strand of NZ_JBSEYI010000004.1, from coordinate 101,741 downwards.
CCAATTGAGGATGTATTCTCAATCACTGGTCGTGGTACTGTTGCTACAGGTCGTGTTGAACGTGGTGAAATTCGTACAGGTGACGAAGTTGACATCGTTGGTATTGCTGAACAAATCGGTAAATCAGTTGTAACTGGTGTTGAAATGTTCCGTAAAAACTTAGACTACGCTCAAGCTGGTGACAACATCGGTGCATTATTACGTGGTGTTCAACGTGAAGACATCCAACGTGGTCAAGTATTGGCTGCTCCTGGTTCAATCACTCCACATACTAAATTTAAAGCGCAAGTTTACGTTTTATCTAAAGAAGAAGGTGGACGTCATACGCCATTCTTAACTAACTACCGTCCACAATTCTACTTCCGTACTACTGACATCACTGGTGTTATCACTTTACCAGAAGACGTAGCTATGGTTATGCCTGGTGACAACGTTGATATGGACGTTGAATTGATTCACCCAGTTGCGATCGAAGATGGTACTAAATTCTCTATCCGTGAAGGTGGACGTACTGTAGGTGCGGGTACAATCACTACAATCGAAGCTTAATTAACACAATTAAACTTTAAAAATCAAATTTGCAAATTGGAAAGGCGACCGGGTGACGACTCGGTCGTCTTTTTTTGTGCTTCTATAATAAAAGGTTCTATAATAAATAGTGTTGGTGAGATTTCATGTTGAATCTCATTGACACTATTTTTGTGTACGCCAAAAGGCCATGCTATCTTTCATGCATGCAAAACAGTTACCTAACGAAATATCATGAATGATGTAAACAAATAACGAAATATTTTGCCGCAATATCTTTTTTTTTGAACCAAGGGAGTATACTTATGGCAGCGAAATTTAAATGAAATTTGGTGTTTTATGCATATCTTTGAGGATGCGACTACGGTTGCTGTTGGTGGTTTATTAGGCGTTTCAAATGATGTTGTTTTTAAACATGCATATCCTGTGGAAACAAAAATCTCTAAAAGTTTGGTAGCAGCTATGCAGTCACTAGAGTATTCACGAGCCTTTATGGGCTCTCGCATTTTTAGCGATGCTTTTAATGGTAATTTAAATGTATCGGGTGGGTTTGGTCTCTTTAAAAAGGAAGCGCTTATTCGTGTGAATGGTTATGATGTGAATAGTGTGGCTGAAGACATGGACTTGGCTTTACGCTTACATCGGTATTACGTGGAGAATAAAATCCCCTATAATAATCGGTATGTTGCGAATGCAATCTGTTGGACGCAAGCGCCTTTTACTTTAAAAGACTTGGCGAAACAGCAGTCGAGATGGCATCGAGGATTAATATAAAGTATGTGGCAACACCGTACCATCATGTTAAATCCTAAATATGGTTTACTAGGTACCGTATCGTACTTATTCTATTTTCTATATGAATTGATGGCGCCATTTATTGAATTACTAGGTATCATCATTATTTCTTTATCATTCATGCTAAGCATATTAAATGTTTCTTCCGCGATAGCACTTGCGCTGTTATATTTTCTGTTTTGTGTTTTTCAAACGATGGTTTTCTACGTGGGCAGATATTTTATCCAAGACTATCAATTTTTCCGCGGGGATACCTTAAAAGCTTTTGGTATTACAATTCTAGATTCGATCTTCTATAGACCCTATCTACTATTTGTTCGTTTATATGCTGCGATTACTTATAGTACCCACTTGCATAGTTGGCATAAGATTGAACGAGAAGCATTCGATAAGATAAGCTAAATAAAGCTAGTGCATTTGTAAAGAGACAAGTAGCTTTAAGGAATAAGGATTTGTGCTTGCTTGTTGTCTTTTCATTTTTATACAGTATTTGCACATTCTAACCTAAATTAATATAGTAATGAAATTTCAGGAGACCGGATTTAAGGGCCTTTTATTAGAATTCTATGAGTAGATTGTATATAAAATTGTGAAAAATGATAATTTTTTACATGATTTTGTTGACTTTGCATAGTCAATAGCGTAATCTTAGAAAAAACAAAGCAACCTTTTAATCAAGTCCTGTGAGGCTTTCAAGGGGTCAAGTGAAACCATGCGAATGGTTTGTTTACTATATCTTCAATTTACTTGTAGTGTCGTAAAGCGCTTAGCCCTCGGGCTAAGTGCTTTTTTTTATAGTGTAAATGTAAATGGTCATAATCGGTGTGTTCGTTGAAGGTGAGTGAAAAAATGGAAAAAATATTGTTGTTAGAAACTGGTGAAACATTTTATGGTGAAGCTTTTGGTGCTACGAAAGAGGTTATTGGCGAAGTAGTCTTTTCAACAGGAATGACTGGTTATCAAGAATCATTAACTGACCAGAGTTATAACGGTCAAATGTTAACATTTACCTTTCCATTAATTGGAAACTATGGTGTAAATGCTGATGATTTTGAATCTGTAGACCCTACAGTGAAGGCTATCATTTGTCGTGAAGTTGCACGTTTCCCATCTAACTGGCGATCAAAAATGAGCTTGGATGAGTTCTTAGTGGAATATGATATACCAGGCATTAAACATATTGATACGCGTCAATTAACCAAAACAATCCGTAGTCACGGAACGATGAAAGCTAGTTTACTAAATGAGGAGACTGACATTGAAGCTGCGCTTGCGACACTTCGCGCGACAGACTTGCCTACAAACCAAGTAGCGCAAGTATCAACTAAAACGCGATATGTGAATCCAAATGCTGGTAAGAATGTGGTCGTAGTAGACTTTGGTTTGAAACATTCAATTTTACGTGAATTAAACAAACGTGAGTGTAATGTAACGGTGGTACCATATGATACAACTGCCCAAGAAATTTTACGTTTAGCTCCTGATGGCGTCATGTTAACCAACGGCCCTGGGGATCCAACGAGTATTCCAGAAGCTTTAGACATGATTAATGAAATTCAAGGTAAAATACCTTTGTTTGGTATCTGTCTTGGTCACCAATTGTTGTGTTTAGCGAATGGTGGCGAAACCTTCAAAATGAAATTCGGCCATCGTGGCTTTAACCACCCTGTACGTGAAATTGCTACTGGTCGTATTGATTTCACTTCTCAAAACCACGGTTATGCGGTAGATGCTGATTCATTAGTGCATACAGATTTAGAAATCACTCATATCGAAATCAACGATGAAACGGTAGAAGGTGTGCGCCACAAAACTTTACCTGCTTTTAGTGTGCAATATCATCCTGATGCAGCACCAGGACCACATGATGCAGACCACTTATTTGATCGTTTTATTGAATTAATGGATAACAACAAGAACTTGGAGGGGACTATTTAATGCCAAAACGTACTGATATTCACAAGATTATGGTTATCGGATCTGGTCCAATTATCATCGGACAGGCAGCAGAATTTGACTATGCTGGTACACAAGCATGCTTATCTTTACGTGAAGAAGGTTATGAAGTTGTATTGGTTAACTCCAATCCAGCAACTATCATGACTGACACGGAAATTGCTGACAAAGTGTATATTGAACCGATTACGCTAGAATTTGTATCACGCATCTTACGTAAAGAGCGTCCAGACGCGATTCTACCTACTTTAGGTGGCCAAACAGGTTTAAACATGGCGATTGAATTAGCCAATGATGGTATTTTAGATGAATTAGGTATCCAATTATTGGGTACAAAATTATCAGCTATCGATCAAGCTGAAGACCGTGACCTTTTCCGTAATCTAATGCGTGAATTGAATGAACCAGTTCCTGAGAGTGATATTGTACATACAGTTGACGAAGCACTAGCTTTCGCAGAACAGGCTGGTTATCCAGTAATTGTACGTCCTGCCTTTACCATGGGTGGAACAGGTGGGGGGATTTGTAATGACCATGCTGAATTACGTGAAATTGTTGCTAAGGGCCTTAAATTATCGCCTGTAAACCAATGTTTGATTGAAATTTCAATCGCTGGTTACAAGGAAATCGAATACGAAGTAATGCGTGATAGCGCAGATAATGCTTTGGTTGTTTGTAACATGGAAAACTTTGACCCAGTTGGTATTCATACAGGAGATTCAATTGTTTTCGCACCGACCTTGACTCTAACAGACCACGAAAACCAAATGTTGCGCGATGCATCATTAAAGATTATCCGTGCCTTAGGTATTGAAGGTGGTTGCAATGTGCAATTAGCCTTAGATCCAAACAGCTTCAATTACTACGTTATTGAAGTAAACCCACGGGTGAGCCGTTCTTCAGCGCTTGCATCTAAAGCAACTGGTTATCCAATCGCCAAAATTGCAGCCAAAATCGCAGTAGGGTTAACACTTGATGAAATGATCAACCCTGTAACAGGTACAACCTTAGCCGAATTTGAACCAGCTTTGGACTATGTGGTTGCGAAGATTCCACGTTGGCCATTCGATAAATTCGAGAAAGGTGATCGTCAGTTAGGTACTCAAATGAAAGCCACTGGTGAAGTCATGGCTATTGGTACGAACCTTGAAGAAGCGCTGTTAAAAGCTGTCCGTTCACTAGAAATTGATGCTGAACATATGGCAACAACTGCTAGTCGCGAAGCTGATGAAGTAACCTTAATTGATAAGATTACACGTGCACAAGACGACCGTATCTTCTACTTAGCTGAAGCTTTGCGCCGCGGATATACCATTGAACAATTGCATGACATGACAAAAATTAATCTCTATTTCCTAGATGTTTTAATGCACATTGTAGAATTAGAAAATACACTTGAAGCCAATAAAGAAGATGCTGCTGTCTTAAAAGAAGCAAAACGTTATGGTTTCTCTGATTTAGCCATCTCTAGACTATGGGAAAATGATTTAGCAGATGTACGTGACTTACGAGCTGCAAACGGCATTCGCCCAGTCTACAAAACCGTTGACACCTGTGCGGCCGAGTTTGAATCGAACACACCATACTACTATTCAACCTATAGTGCTGATAACGAAAGTATGCCTTCAGACAAAAAGACTGTTTTAGTATTAGGTTCAGGTCCCATCCGTATCGGTCAAGGGGTAGAATTTGACTACGCCACAGTTCACTCTGTTAAAGCAATCCAACAAGCTGGCTACGAAGCGATTATCATGAATAACAACCCAGAAACAGTTTCAACTGATTTCTCTATTTCGGATAAACTTTACTTCGAACCACTTACTTTAGAAGACGTACTACATGTCATCGACCTTGAACAACCAGAAGGGGTTATTGTACAATTTGGTGGTCAAACAGCGATAAATCTAGCTGAACCATTACATGCATTAGGTATTCCTATCTTAGGGACAACCGTAGAAGACTTAGATCGTGCTGAAGACCGTGACTTGTTCGAGCAAGCCTTAACAGACTTAGGAATCCCTCAACCAGAAGGTTTTACAGCAATGTCTGTAGAAGATGCTTTACAAATCCCAAGTAAGATTGGCTATCCAGTCTTAGTACGTCCAAGTTATGTCTTAGGTGGGCGTGGTATGGAAATCGTGGATAACGATGCCGACTTACGCAGCTATATGGAAGATGCCATGATTGCCTCTCCAGACCGACCAATTTTGATTGACCATTATGTAGTGGGTACCGAAGTCGAAGTCGATGCAATTTGTGACGGTGAAAATGTCTTAATCCCAGGAATTATGGAACATATCGAACGTTCTGGGGTCCACTCAGGTGACTCTATGGCCGTTTATCCTTCACAAAGTCTAACTGATGAGGTGAAGGCGACCATCGTCGATTACACTGAACGTCTATCTTTTGGCTTAAATTGCTTGGGTATGATGAATATTCAATTCATTGTTCAAGATGGCCAAGTTTATGTGATTGAAGTAAATCCACGTGCCAGCCGTACAGTACCTTTCTTGAGTAAGGTAACGGGTATTCCAATGGCACAAGTAGCAACGCGTGCTATCCTTGGCGAAAGCATTATTGACCAAGGTTACCAACCAGGTCTTTACGCTGAAGGCAACATGGTTCATGTAAAAGCACCAGTATTCTCATTCACTAAATTGAACCTAGTTGATCCGCAATTAGGACCAGAAATGAAATCAACTGGTGAAGTGATGGGTTCAGATATCAACCTTCAAAAAGCACTATACAAGGCCTTTGCAGGTAGCAACATCCACGTCAATGATTTCGGTAATGTCTTGTTCACAATTACCAAGGCTGACGTAGCAGAAAGTTTGGCATTGGCACAACGTTTCCGTCAAATTGGCTTCAGTGTCATGGTAACGGGCGACATGCAAGCGGAATTTGAAGCTGCAGGTATTGATACTGTTGCAGTGACATCAAATGAAGTAACAGACGAAAAAGAAATTGAGCAAACATTAGTGAACTTGATTACCGAAGAACGTGCACAAATTATCATTAATACATGGGGTCGCGCGCGACACGACCAAAACTCGGGTCAATTAATTCGTAAAGCTGCCATCGAGCGTGGTGTGCCACTATTAACATCCATCGATACAGCAGAAGCAATTCTATACGTATTGGAAGACCGCGGTTTCCAAATCAAAGCGTTAGTATAAACCGCCATCTGATTTGAAACTTTAGGCAAAATAAAAAGGTAGTCCGAAAGTACATGAAACTTTCGGGCTACCTTTTTTGTTATTGAAATGGATTATAGAAACGACCACCATTGGTAAAGAATAGATATATACCAATCGCTACAATGATGACTGTCACAAACAGGGCAAGGAAATCCCCACGCTTGAAGGGGCGTGCGCTATACCATGTACGTCGATTTTCTTTACCAAAACGACGCAATTCCATCGATTGGCTAATCACTTCAATGCGGTCGAGACTAGAAAATATCAAAGGCATGATAACCTGAGCCGAACGCTTAATGCGTTGGAAAAAGGGCGCCTTTTTTGACATTTCAATCCCGCGCGCTTGTTGGCTTTGACGAACAGCAAAGAATTGACTTTGGATATCCGGAATATAGCGTAAGGCTAAGGCCACAGCATAAGCAATACGGTAGGAAACCCCAATCCGGTTTAAGGAAGAAGCAAACTCACTAGGGTTTGTCGTTAAGATAAAAATTAAAGCCAGGGGTATGGTCGAGAAATATTTAACAAACAGATTAAACTCATAGAATAGTTGTTCCTGAGTGATGGTATAACGACCAATACCTTCAGCAATCACCGTACGTGCTCCATAGAGTTGAACCCCGTATTCTGGTTCGAAAATATAGATCGTAATTAGGTTCAAAATAGAGAAGAAGAGGATAAAGTAAATGACTGTATTCACTTCAGACCATCGAATCTTGGAAAGCCAAAAGAGTACAAGCGACAAAATACCCAAGCCAATCAGAAATCTTGTATCGTAGGATGTCATGGCAATAACCGAAAGGGTGATAAAGGCAATTAACTTGGTTGCACCAGATAAACGGTGAAGTGGCGTGTCATGGGCAATGTAGCCTAATGTTTGGGCTTGTGTTTTAGCCATAGTCAGTCACGCTCCTTTCTATACCTGCTGTCGTTGGGTTAACTGCTGGAAGATTTCGTTCAAAGCGAATGAAGGTATCAATAAAGTTTGTCGGTGTGATATTAGGCAATGTCTTGGCTAACTGATAAATGCTAGTTGGTGCCAAATGTGCTTGCTTCATCAAATATTCATTAGAAAGAACGGCAGAAGGTTTATCATCTGCTAGAATTTTTCCATCATGTAGTACGATGGTTCGATTAGAGTATTCCTGCATCAAATGCATATCGTGGGTAATCATCAATATGGTGATTCCTTCGGTAGCATTCAATTCTTGAATAAATGTCATCATATCCGTGTAGTGTTTATAATCTTGTCCAGCCGTAGGTTCATCCAAAATCAAGAGCTTTGGATTTAAGACTAGAATGCTTGCAATCGTCGCGCGTCTTTTTTGCCCATAAGATAGTGCCGAAATTGGCCAATTACGATAGGGATATAGACCACAAATGGTCAACGCATGACCCACACGTTCCTGTAAGGCCTCATCCGTTGCATACTGGTACAAACCGCGATTGATTAAACCCGCAGCCACCTCATCCGCCAGAATATTCTTTGAAATCATCAAATTTGGATTCTGCATGACATAGTCTATATTATCTGCAATTTCCTTAATCGATAGATTTGCCGCATCTTGACCGAACAAGGTAATTGTCCCCGCATCAGGACGCTCAAAACCACACAGGAGCTTAGCGAGCGTTGATTTGCCAGCCCCATTCGTGCCGACCAACGAAATGAGTTCCCCATCGTAGATTGTCAGATGCATATCGGAAATCAGAGGCGCATCTTGATAGCGAAAAGCAACATCATCGAGTTGAACAATTGGGGTCTGTTGGACATCTTGGCTCGTTTCAACCTGACTATCATACCAAGTCGTTAACTCCTGCGCCACCTTAGGCGTTACTAGGTCAGGTGTAAAGGCACCAAGGTGTTGAAATTGATCCAAGGAGACCCCAGCATAAGCAAAAGCATCCAAATAGAGGGGTTGACGAACTCCAATTTGGTCCAACAAATCAGAACGTAGCAACGCGTCAACGGACATATCGCCCACCAAATGGCCGTCTTCAATCACGATGACGCGATCAATATCAGCAATCAGGGTTTCCTCCAGACGATGCTCGATCACAATCGTCGTTAATTGTTCAGACGCATTTAGCTGACCAATGAGTGCCATGGTTGCTAAGCCCGATGCTGGGTCTTGATTAGCTAATGGTTCATCAAATAGGGCAATCGGTGATTCGTCAATTAAAACCCCACCAATAGATACCCGTTGTTTCTGCCCGCCTGACAAGGCTTGAGGTTTGGCATTTAATAAGTCATGAAGATCTAATGTAGTAGCCCAGGCATTTACCTTGTTTACCATTTCTCCTTGATCAACATAATCATTTTCTAAAGCAAAGGCTAGGTCTTCAGCTACTGTTAAGCCAACAAATTGACCATCGGTATCTTGCAAGACGGTACCAACTTGTAGTGAAAGGTCAAAAATTGACTGTCCTTTAATTGATTGCCCGTTAATAAAAATATCACCTGTGAAATCACCGTCAAAGGTATTGGGGATTTGCCCATTAATCATTTTTCCGATAGTGGATTTCCCAGAACCTGAAGGTCCGATAATAAGTACTTTCTCACCAGGATAAATGGCAAATGACAAATCGTGTAGATTTAAGTCCGCTTGACTCGCATAGCGAAAAGATACATTTTTAAATTCAATAGCCGGTGTGACATTCAAGTCCACCGGCTCTGTTGTAAATACGTTATTCATAATAAAAACTACTTTCTATTATTGCTCTTTACGCAAACTTCCTGATTTCGTACGTGTAGAAGCATATCCTTTAAGTAACAATGTACCAATAATACCAACAGATAATGCGTTAACAAGTGCAGAAACACCACCTTGTAAGAAAACTTTGTTGGCAGGTTCAGAATAAATTAAAATGTCTAAGACTGGTGCAATGACAACCCATGATAACACGTTCACGATAACTTGACCAATATTGAATTGAATTGCATCTTTCAGTGTAAAAATACCTTCGTTTACTTTTAAACGACGACCTACGATACCAAAACCATAACCAGCAAAACCAGATGTTAGTACCCATGACCACCACAAACCGTATGTTAATAGGTCTTTGATAGCGTGACCGATTAAACCAATGAATAGACCAGCAAATGGTCCAAAGATAGTAGCCATTAAAGCTAAGAAGGGATAGGTTGTTTCAATACTTGTATTTGGAATACCAGTCGGGATAGATAGGAAGCGACCTAAGATAAAGAATACGGCTGCACCCACACCGATAGCAACTAGGGTTGTAATAGATGATTGTTTTTTATTCATTTTTATTCTCCTTTTAATGTTTCTTCTATATAATATAGGGTTTTACTTATGGTGATTTAAATGGAAAAATAGCTTTAAATTTTTCGAACTTCAATTTGCCAATCAATTCCGGTACCAACACCGTAAGTTTCAGCAAAGTTCTTTTGATTAATTGCGACACCTAGATTTAATAATGAATTGATATAACCGATTGGTTCACCAACAGGCACGTCCGCAAATGAATGGCCAAATAGAATATAATTTTGATAATGTTTGATGCCGTTATGGTAAATGGTTACGCTGATCGTATCGCCGTTTTCAATCCCAGCTGTTTTTAAGGTACTTGAAGGGATATTCGTCCAAAGTGAGCCAAATCGGATATCAAGAATATCTACGGTACCGTGGATAACACCATCGGCTTCATACAGTTCCCCTAATTCGAAAGTAGTAACATCTTCCACAGCGACAGTTTTTTCTAATTGATTGAAATAATCAGCATTATTCGCTAACATGGCGCCGTTGTACACATACACATCGCGTCCATGGAAGGTGTGTGATTCTTCTGAATGCGGCAAACGATTTTTGATCTCGTCAATCTCTTTAACAGCTTCTAGTCCCAAGTGTGCAGCTACATGTGTCAAAGTACCATTATCTGGCGTAATGATGTAGTGACCTGTTTTAGTTTTGGCTACAACTGATTTACGAGCTGAACCAACACCAGGATCTACTACAGATACGAATACTGTTTCCTCAGGCCAGTATTTAATCGTTTGTAATAAGCGATATGACGCCGCAAAGATGTCATATGGAGGAATCTCGTGTGTCAGGTTTGAAATTGTTAGGCTGGGATCTACGGTATAGGCAACACCGTACATTGCTGCTACCGCACCATCACCTAAACCAAAGTCAGTTTGTAATACTAAGAAACTATTCGTCATATCTGTATCCTCCAATGATATAATATCCTTTTATAGGCTTATCATACGCAACTTGTGGGCATTTAACAATCACTGTCAAATGAATTTCGCAGGATATAAGCTATCGCAAGTGATAGGTAAACTTGTTCGGTCCAAGTGGAGATATATGATTTTTGAACAGTCATTTGTTACAATAAACACCGAAAGCATGAATTCGCTATAATATAGAAGTAATCCTTATTTGAAAAAGCTGGTCCGGATTAGCTGACGACCATCTAAAGGAGAGAATGCTATTTTCCGAGAAACTCAATAGCCAATAATAAATAAGAATGATTATACAGTTATTATATAGAAGAAAAATGAAAGGAAGGCAAGATTTAATGACGCAGCCATTCGGCAAGAAACGTTTAATAGAAGTATTGACCGCATATAAGGCAGATCCCAATCCGTTAACAACGCTGGCTATGTTGACCACGATGGCGACCGCCCACTTATACGCTATCCAACTAGAGGGGACACCAGCCGACAAAAGTATCTGGTTAACTTACGACAAAGAAAAGGGACAACGAGAGCTTGTGACTTTCACGGACAAAGATCAAGCTAGCCAATACGCATCTAAAGCAGATAATGTTTCGACTCAGCAAATGACTTTTAAGCAGATTGCCTTGATGGTTTTAGCCAAAGACAACCCTATTGATAGCTTTATCGTTAATCCTTGGACCACCAAAGCAAAATTTAATCAAAGTATCATCGAAAAGGTATGGCAGTACGCGATAAAACATGTATAATATACCTAATGAAAGATGACACAGTAGGGCGCGTTGCTAAGAAATGGCAACCGCCTTGTAAAATGTTTCAAAATGATACACTAGGTAGCGTTGGCAATAACCCCCAAAAAATAGCCTTTAATAAAGAAATAGCGATAAATAAGGATTTTTTTAAAAAAAAGACGAGAAAAAGCTTGCACTGCCTAGTTTAATTTTGTATACTAATTGGGTGCCGTTTTATACGGAGCAACAGTATTTGCGTGCAAACGTTGATACACCAATAAGCAGTGATGTATGAGGTTGCGACACACCCGGTAGCATTGCCATAAGGGTGGCCGGTAATTCATACGGAGCAAGTCAAATTTAAAATATGACGAGGAGGAAAAGTCATGGCAAAACAAAAAATTCGTATTCGTTTAAAAGCTTACGAACACCGTGCATTAGATCAATCAGCAGCTAAAATTGTTGATACTGCACAACGTACAGGAGCAGAAGTATCAGGTCCAATTCCATTGCCTACTGAACGCTCATTATTCACAGTAATCCGTGCAACACATAAATACAAGGATTCACGTGAACAATTCGAAATGCGTACGCACAAACGTTTAATCGACATCGTTAACCCAACACCAAAAACTGTTGATGCGTTAATGAAATTAGATTTACCATCAGGCGTAGACATCGAAATCAAATTATAATTCCAGAATCATCGAAACAAATTAGTTAACCCAATTATTAAATAAAAAAATTATACGGAGGTGTACTCATGACTAAAGGAATCTTAGGAAAAAAAGTAGGTATGACACAATTCTTTACAGAAACTGGTGAATTAGTACCAGTTACAGTTATCGAAGCACAACCAAACGTTGTTTTACAAGCTAAAACAAACGAAACTGATGGCTACGAAGCTATTCAAGTTGGTTTTGACAACAAACGTGAAGTATTGGCAAACAAACCTCACAAAGGTCATGTAGCAAAAGCAGAAACTACTCCTAAGCGCTTCATTAAAGAATTCAAAGATGTTGAGCTAGGAGATTACGAAGTTGGATCAGAAATCAAGGTTGATATCTTCCAAGCAGGAGACATCGTTGATGTTACGGGTACTTCAAAAGGTAAAGGATTCCAAGGTGCTATCAAGCGTCATGGTCAATCACGTGGACCTATGTCACACGGTTCTCATTACCACCGCAGCCCAGGTTCAATGGGTATGGCGTCGGATGCTTCTAAAGTATTCAAGGGTAAAAACTTACCAGGACAAACTGGTGGTACTCAAATCACTATCCAAAACCTAGAAATCGTTAAAGTAGATGCAGAGCGCAACGTCATCTTAATCAAAGGTAACGTTCCAGGTGCTAAAAAATCTATGGTAACAATCAAATCTGCAGTTAAATCTGCTGAATAATACCAGGAAGGAGGAACAGTTTCATGGCAAACATTACATTATTTAAACAAGACGGTTCACAAGCTGGCGAAATCACATTAAACGATGAAGTCTTCGCAATTGAACCAAATGAAAATGCAATTTACGATGTAGTTATTATGCAACAAGCTTCATTACGTCAAGGTACCCACAAAGTTAAAGGACGTTCAGAAGTTAGCGGTGGTGGACGTAAACCATGGCGTCAAAAAGGTACAGGTCGTGCTCGTCAAGGTTCAATCCGCTCTCCACAATGGGTAGGCGGTGGCCGTGCATTCGGACCAACACCTCGTTCATATGCTTACAAATTACCTCGTAAAGTTCGTCGTTTAGCTTTACGCTCTGCATTATCTAATAAGGTAGCAGAAAACAACTTTATCGTTGTTGATGAATTAGCATTCGAAACACCAAAAACTAAATTATTCCAAGAAGTGTTGAATAACTTACAAGTTGAAAATAAAGTTTTAGTTGTAATCAATAAAGACAACGACAACGCACAATTATCAGCTCGTAACTTACCAAACGTAAAAGTAGTTGATGAAAACAACGTTAACGTATTCGACTTAGTTAACTCTGAAAAAGTCATCATTACAAAAGCAGCACTTTCTAACGTAGAGGAGGTACTAGCATAATGTTGGCACACGACGTAATCATTCGCCCAATCATCACTGAAGAATCAATGTTGAAAATGGACGAAAACAAATACACTTTTGAAGTAGCTGTTAAAGCAAATAAAACAGAAGTTAAACAAGCAATCGAAGAATTGTTCAACGTAGACGTGAAAAACGTAAACATCATGAACGTTCGCGGTAAATTAAAACGTATGGGACGTTTTGCTGGTTATACACGTAAACGCCGTAAAGCAATCGTAACCATCGCTGAAGGTCAATCAATCGAAATCTTCGGAAACGAAGCAGAATAATTAAGATAGGAGGAAATTCACGTGGCGATAAAAACATATAAAGCAACGACTAACGGTCGTCGTAACATGTCAGGTTCAGATTTCTCAGAAATCACTAAAACAACTCCTGAAAAAACATTGTTAGAATCACAAAGCAAACGTGCTGGTCGTAACAACAACGGTCGCATTACAGTTCGTCATCACGGTGGTGGACACAAACAAGCTTACCGTATCATTGACTTCAAACGTAATAAAGACAACGTTGAAGGTTTAGTGAAAGCTATTGAGTACGATCCAAACCGTTCAGCTAATATTGCGTTAATCCACTATACAGATGGTATTAAAACTTACATCATCGCACCTAAAGGTTTACAAGTTGGTGCTCGTATTTCTTCTGGTGAAGCAGCAGATATCAAAGTTGGTAATGCATTACCATTGAAAAACATTCCAGTTGGTACTTTAGTACATAACATTGAAACTAAACCTGGTAAAGGTGGACAATTAGTTCGCTCTGCTGGTGCTAGCGCTCAAGTGTTAGGTAAAGAAGACAAATACGTATTGATCAAATTAACTTCTGGTGAAGTTCGTATGATCTTAGGTACTTGTCGTGCAACAATTGGTGTTGTTGGTAACGAACAACACAGCTTAATCAACGTAGGTAAAGCAGGACGCTCTCGTTGGGCAGGTAAACGTCCAACTGTTCGTGGTTCTGTAATGAACCCTAACGATCACCCTCACGGTGGTGGTGAAGGTAAAGCTCCAGTCGGACGCCCAAGTCCAATGACTCCATGGGGTAAACCTGCACGTGGTATTAAGACTCGTGATAAGAACGCACGTAGCAATAAATTAATTGTACGTCGTCGTAACTCTAAGTAATCACATTAAATAGGATAGCGAAGGGAGCCAAATAAATATGAGCCGTAGCTTGAAAAAAGGACCTTTTTGTGATGACCATTTAATGAAAAAAGTGGTTGCACAACAAGACGCACAAAAGAAACAAGTAATCAAAACATGGTCACGCCGTTCAACAATTTTCCCTAACTTTGTTGGGTTAACAATTGCTGTATACGATGGCCGTAAACATGTACCAGTTTTTATCCAAGAAGATATGGTAGGTCACAAACTAGGTGAATTCGTACCAACTCGTACATACAAAGGACATGGCGCTGACGACAAGACAACTCGTCGTTAATCTGAGAGGAGGAAATAAAGAATGGCAGAACAAATTACATCTGCAAAAGCAACTGCAAACACAGTTCGCGTTTCTGCTCGTAAAGCACGTTTAGTTGTTGATTTAATCCGCAACAAAACTGTCGGTGAAGCTATTGCAATCTTAAAAAACACTCCTCGTTCAGCATCTCCTGCTGTAGAGAAAGTGTTAATGTCTGCAATTGCAAACGCAGAACACAACTTTGGCTTAGAGCCAGCTAACTTAGTAGTAAGCGAAGCATTCGTAAATGAAGGACCAACGATGAAACGTTTCCGTCCACGTGCGAAAGGTACAGCTTCTAGAATCAACAAACGTACAAGCCACATTACAGTGGTAGTAAAAACAGCAGAGGAGGCATAATTAATGGGACAAAAGATTAATCCTATCGGTATGCGTATCGGCGTCATCAAAGATTGGGACGCTCGTTGGTATGCAGAAAAAGACTTTGCAGATACTTTACACGAAGACTTACATATCCGCGAATACATCGCTGAAACATTAAAAGATGCTTCTGTATCTCAAGTTGAAATTGAACGTGCTGCAAACAAAGTTAACGTAAACATCCACACTGCTAAACCGGGTATGGTTATTGGTAAAGGTGGTTCTGAAGTTGACGCATTACGTAAAACTTTAAACAACCGTACAGGTAAAAAAGTACACATCAACATTGTAGAAATTAAAAAACCTGAATTAGACGCTAAATTAGTTGGTGAGTCAATCGCTCAACAATTAGAAAACCGTGTAGCTTTCCGTCGTGCGCAAAAACAAGCAATCCAACGCACAATGAAATCAGGAGCTAAAGGTATCAAAGTTCAAATCTCAGGTCGTTTGAATGGTGCCGACATGGCGCGTTCAGAAACTCAAGTAGAAGGAACAGTTCCATTGCATACATTGCGTGCGGACATCGACTACTCATGGGAAGAAGCCGACACTACTTACGGTAAGATCGGTATCAAAACATGGGTATGCCGTGGTGAAATCCTTCCAACAAAAAATATTCAAGGGGAGGCTTAAAACATGTTAGTACCTAAACGTGTAAAACACAGACGTGAATTCCGTGGTAAAATGCGTGGCGAAGCTAAAGGCGGAAAAGAAATTGCATACGGTGAATTCGGTTTGCAAGCATTAGATTCAGCATGGATCACTAACCGTCAAATTGAAGCATCTCGTATTGCCATGACACGTTACATGAAACGTGGTGGGAAAGTATGGATTAAAATCTTCCCACATAAATCTTATACAGCTAAAGCAATTGGTGTTCGTATGGGTTCTGGTAAAGGTGCTCCAGAAGGTTGGGTATCTCCAGTTAAACGCGGTAAAATCTTATTTGAAGTTGCCGGCGTTCCAGAAGAAGTAGCTAAAGAAGCATTGCGTTTAGCATCTCACAAATTACCTATTCGTACTAAAATCGTAAAACGTGAAATTGGTGGTGAATCTAATGACTAAATTTACAGATATTAAAGATCTTTCCACTGCTGAACTTACTGCTAAAGAACAAGAATATCGTCAAGAATTATTCAACTTACGATTCCAATTGGCAACTGGTCAATTAGAAAACACAGCTCGTATTAAAGCTGTTCGTAAAGATATCGCACGTGTTAAAACTGCGTTACGTAATCAAGAAGCGTAAGAAAATTCAGTAAAGGAGGAAACCTGTCCATGGAAGAACGTAATAACCGTAAAGTGTTACAAGGCCGTGTTGTTTCTGACAAAATGGAAAAAACAATCACAGTCCAAGTTGATACTTTCAAATTCCATCCAACATATGGTAAACGTATCAAATATTCTAAGAAATACAAAGCACATGATGAAAACAATTCAGCAAAAATGGGTGACATCGTCCGCATCGCGGAAACTCGTCCATTGTCAAAAGACAAATACTTCCGTCTTGTTGAAATCGTTGAAGAATCAATCATTATCTAATAACAACTGGAAGGAGGTACTCTATAAATGATTCAATCAGAAACTCGTTTAAAAGTAGCAGATAACTCAGGCGCGCGTGAAGTCCTAACAATTAAAGTATTAGGCGGATCTGGCCGTAAAACTGCAAACATTGGTGATGTTATCGTGGCAACTGTTAAAAATGCAACACCAGGTGGAGTTGTCAAAAAAGGTGATGTAGTTAAAGCAGTTATCGTTCGTACTAAGAGCGGCGTTCGTCGTCCAGATGGTTCATACATCAAATTCGACGAAAATGCATGTGTAATTATTCGTGACGATAAATCTCCTCGTGGAACACGTATCTTTGGTCCAGTTGCACGTGAATTACGTGACAACAACTATATGCGTATTATTTCATTAGCTCCAGAAGTAATCTAAAATCTGAAGAAAATAAGGAGGTGCCCGTTTAAATGAAAGTAAAAGCAAATGACACAGTTATCGTTATTGCCGGTAAAGACAAAGGCAAACAAGGTCGTGTAAAACAAGCTTTGCCAAAAGCTGACAAAGTTGTTGTTGAAGGTGTTAACATCGTTAAAAAACATCAACGTCCAACTCAAATGAACCCTCAAGGCGGTATCATTGAAGTTGAAGCACCTATTCATGTATCTAACGTACAACTAGTAGACCCTAAAACAGGCGAAGCAACACGTGTAGGTTACCAAGAACAAGATGGTAAACGTGTTCGCGTAGCGAAAAAATCAGGCGAAGTAATCGCTGAAGCAGTATCAGGAGAGGAGGACGCTGAATAATGGCTAATCGTTTACAAGAAAAATATAAAAATGAAGTAGTTCCGTCAATGATTGAAAAATTTAACTATAGCTCAATCATGCAAGCACCTAAATTAGATAAAATCGTTATCAACATGGGTGTTGGTGATGCAGTATCTAACGCGAAAAACTTAGAAAACGCTGTTGAAGAATTAACATTAATCGCTGGTCAAAAACCAGTTATTACAACTGCTAAGAAATCAATCGCTGGTTTCCGTTTACGTGAAGGTATGCCAATCGGTACCAAAGTTACTTTACGTGGCGAACGTATGTATGAATTCTTCGACAAATTAGTATCAGTATCACTACCTCGTGTACGTGACTTCCGTGGTATCAGCAACCGCTCATTCGATGGTCGTGGTAACTACACATTAGGTATCCGTGAACAATTGATCTTCCCAGAAATCGACTTTGATAAAGTATCTAAAGTACGTGGTATGGACATCGTAATTGTTACAACTGCTGATTCAGACGAAGAATCATTAGAATTATTAACTCAACTAGGAATGCCATTCCAAAAATAATAAAGTCTTGAAGGAGGCGTGAGTAATTTGGCAAAAAAATCAATGATCGAAAAGAACAAGAAACCAGCTAAATATTCTACTCAAGAATATACTCGTTGTGAACGTTGTGGACGCCCACATTCAGTTTACCGTAAATTTAAATTATGCCGTATTTGCCTTCGTGAACTTGCCTATAAAGGGGAAATTCCTGGAGTCAAAAAAGCAAGCTGGTAAATTTCTGGTAATTAAGTAAAGGAGGGTGTACTCGTAATGGTCATGACTGATCCAATTGCGGACTTTTTAACTCGTATTCGTAACGCCAACATGGTGCGCCACGAATCATTCGAAAGTCCATCATCAAAAATCAAAGAAAATATTGCTGCTATCCTTAAAGAAGAAGGATATATCAAAGATTACGAAATCATCGAAGATGATAAACAAAACGTTATCCGTGTATTCATGAAATATACTAGCGATAACCAACGAGTAATCACAAACTTAAAACGTATCTCTAAACCAGGTTTACGTGTATACGCGAAAAGTGATCAAATTCCTAAAGTTTTAAACGGTTTAGGTACTGCATTAGTTTCAACATCGGAAGGTGTTATCACTGATAAAGCGGCTCGTGCTAAAAACATCGGTGGCGAAGTTTTAGCTTACGTTTGGTAATAAATAACAAAAATAAAAAAACAAAATTGAAAGGCAGGTGCAGTCTAGAATGAGTCGTATTGGTAACAAAATTATCGAGATTCCTAGTAACGTAACCGTAGAAAAAGCTGGTTCAACTATCACTGTTAAAGGCCCTAAAGGCGAATTATCACGTGAGTTCAACCCTGTAATTGATATTCAAATCGGAGAGAAAGAAATCACTTTCACTCGTCCGAATGACCACAAAGAAGTACGTTCTATCCACGGAACTACTCGTGCATTAGTAAACAACATGGTTGTTGGTGTTTCTGAAGGATTCGAAAAGAAACTTGAAATGACTGGTGTTGGTTACCGTGCACAATTAGCAGGTAACAAATTAACTGTCAATGTTGGTTTATCTCACCCTGTTGAATTCGTAGCACCAGAAGGCATCGAAATCGAAGTGCCAACTAACACTACAATCAACATCAAAGGTATCAACAAAGAAGTTGTTGGTGAACTAGCAGCGAATATCCGTTCAACTCGTTTACCAGAACCATACAAAGGTAAAGGTATTCACTATGTTGGCGAATACATTCGTCGTAAAGAAGGTAAAACTGGTAAATAATTGTAATTCTTTACAATTATTTCCTTTTACTTGTATCCAAATTATCTATAAAATAAGGGTGACGAGGTCATCCTTACAAATCTAACAAAGAGGTGACTATTTTGATCAGCAAACCAGATAAAAATAAATTACGTCAAAAACGCCACGCGCGTGTTCGTCGCAACATTTCTGGAACAGCAGAGTGCCCACGCTTGAACGTATTCCGTTCTAACAAACACATCTACGCTCAATTAATTGATGACGTAGCGGGTGTTACTGTAGCGAGTGCCTCTACAAACGAAGAAACATTATCTGCCGCAACTAAAACCGAAAGTGCAGCATTAGTTGGTAAAGCTATCGCTGAACGCGGTGTAGCAGCAGGCGTTAAAGTTGTAAAATTTGACCGTGGTGGCTACCAATATCACGGACGTGTACAAGCTTTAGCAGATGCAGCTCGTGAAAACGGCTTAGAATTTTAGGAAAAGGAGGAAGCCAAGAACATGACAAACACATTTCAAGAATTAAACATTAACGAAAACGACCTTGAAGAACGCGTTGTTGCCATTAATCGTGTTGCTAAAACCGTTAAAGGTGGACGTCGTATGAACTTCGGTGCCGTTGTTGTTGTCGGTGATAGAAATGGCCATGTTGGTCTAGGTACTGGTAAAGCTGCCGAAGTACCAGAAGCAATCCGTAAAGCGGTTGAAGATGGTAAGAAAAACTTAATTACTATACCTCGTGCAGGATCAACTGTTCCTCA
This sequence comes from Aerococcus sp. 150760013-2, assembly GCF_053627715.1. NCBI lineage: Bacteria > Bacillati > Bacillota > Bacilli > Lactobacillales > Aerococcaceae > Aerococcus > Aerococcus sp. 150760013-2. The sequence continues at coordinate 81,603 of NZ_JBSEYI010000004.1, read as the reverse complement.
TGAAGTTATCGGTAAATTTAACGGTGGTAACGTATTACTTAAACCAGCTCAAGCCGGTTCAGGTATCGCTGCTGGTGGTCCAGTTCGTGCCGTAGTCGAATTAGGTGGTATCGCAGATATTACTTCTAAATCACTAGGTTCTAATTCACCAATCAACATCGTACGTGCTACTCTAGAAGCAATTAAATCATTAAAATCTCCAGAAGATGTCGCTGCATTACGCGGTAAATCTGTGGAAGAATTATTAGGTTAAGGAGGAAATTCGAATGACTGAAGTAAAAATTACTTTAAAACGCAGTTTAATTGGACGTCCTCAAGACCAAATTAAAACAGCTCAAGCACTAGGTTTAACAAAAGTTGGTAAAACAGTTGTTAAAACTCGTAACGAAGCAATCAACGGTATGATTACTAAAATTGCTCACTTAGTAGTTGTTGAAGAAGCATAATCTAGAATAGGAGGTGCCTAACAGGATGAAATTACATGAATTACAACCTTCAGAAGGATCTCGTCACACACGTCACCGTGTAGGTCGTGGTGCAAGTTCTGGTTGGGGTAAACTATCAAAACGTGGACAAAAAGGTCAAAAAGCTCGTTCAGGTGGTGGTGTACGTTTAGGTTTCGAAGGTGGACAAACACCATTGTTCCGTCGTATTCCAAAACGTGGTTTTACAAACATCAACCGTAAAGAATATGCGATCATCAATCTTGATGACTTAAACGTATTTGAAGACGGTGCTGTTGTAACCGCTGCTGACTTAATCGAAGCAGGCTTAGTTAAAAAAGAAAAATCTGGTATCAAAGTTTTAGGTAATGGTGAATTAGAACGCAAACTAACCGTTAAAGCAGCTAAATTCTCAGCATCAGCTAAAGAAGCTATTGAGACCGCTGGGGGTTCTATTGAGGTGATCTAATGTTTCAAATACTGAAAAATGGATTTCAGGATAAGGATATTAGAAGCCGCTTGGCATTCACAGCAATCATGTTGATTGTATTCCGTATCGGGGCTAGCATAACTGTCCCGGGCGTGAATGCTGCAGGAATTCAAGGGTTAGCTGAATCTGGTTTATTCAGCCTACTAAACACTCTTGGTGGGGGAGCACTTTCGAGCTACTCCATCTTTTCATTGGGTGTTTCACCGTATATAACCGCATCAATTATTATTCAACTATTGCAGATGGAGATTATACCTTCATTTACAGAGTGGTCTAAACAGGGTGAAGTTGGTCGTCGTAAGTTAAATCGATGGACTAGATTCTTTGCAGTAGCAATTGGCTTTTTCCAAGCTTTAGCTATTTCAATAGGATTTAATTCATTGTCATCACTAGGATTAATTGATAATCCAGGTTTTGTAACTTACTTATTGATTGCTTTATTCATGACTGCCGGATCTATGTTTGTTGTCTGGATTGGTGAGCAAATCACTGAATATGGAATTGGTAATGGTACTTCAATCATTATCTTCGCTGGTATTCTAGCGCAAATCCCTTCAGAGTTAACGTCTTACTATCAAAATAACATTGTAGATGCTACTAGCAGTGAATTAAATCAACAAATGATTTATGCAGGACTATTTGTTCTTGTATTTATCCTATTAATTATGTTCGTCATTTTCATGAGTCAAGCGGAACGTCAAATTCCCGTACGTTATTCCAAACGTGCGAATTCGGCATCGCAAAAGTCTCATTTACCATTAAAAATTAACTCAGCAGGTGTTATTCCCGTTATCTTCGCGTCATCATTAATCATGGTGCCACAAACGGTACTCGGATTATTTGCCGCTGATTATAGTGATGTTTCTTGGTATCAAGTATTGTCAACAATCTTTAATTTGGAGCAACCAGCGGGTATTGCTATTTACGCAATTGTCATTATTTTGTTCACATTCTTCTATGCACATATTCAGATTAACCCTGAACGTGCTGCAGAAAACTTGCAAAAAGCTGGTGGTTATATTCCAAGTATCCGTCCAGGTTTAGCAACTAAAGAATATTTACAGAAAATGTTAAATCGTTTAAGTGCAGTTGGCTCACTATTCTTGATGGGTGTAGCAGTTCTACCTTTACTAGGGGCATACTTCTTTGATATGCCACAATCAATTGCTTTAGGTGGTACAAGCTTACTAATCGTTGTCGGTGTTGCTTTAGACACTGCAAAACAAATTGAAGGGCGTACAATTAAACGTCAATACGTTGGCTTTATTCATGATAAATAAGACTAATGCGTAACGTGCTTGGGGAGGACAATTATGAATATTATTTTAATGGGCTTGCCTGGTGCCGGTAAAGGTACTCAAGCAGCTAAAATCGTTGAAGATTACAAATATCCACATATTTCTACTGGAGATATGTTTAGATCAGCAATCGCTGAAGGAACTGAATTAGGAAAAAAAGCCAAATCATTCATGGATGAAGGTGCATTAGTTCCTGATGAAGTAACGAATGGTATTGTTGAAGAAAGACTTCAAAAAGAAGATACACAAGCTGGCTTTATGCTAGACGGTTTTCCAAGAACTGAAGCGCAAGCTAAAGAACTTGGCGGTATCATGATTCGCTTAGATCGCGACATTGATGCAGTTATCTACTTAGACGTGCCAGCTGAAACGTTGAAAGAACGTTTATCAGGACGAATCATTTGTCGTAACTGTGGCGCAACATACCACAAAGTTTTGAACAAACCAAAAGTAGACGGCGTATGCGATGTTTGCGGAAGCCATGATTTCTACCAACGTGAAGACGATAAACCTGAAGTTGTTGAGAACAGATTAAATGTTAATCAAGAACAACAACAACCAATCTTAGACTTCTATGAAGGTCAAGGTAAGCTTTATCGCATTCCTGGTGATATCGGTATTGACAATGTTTACGCTGAGATCCAAAAGATTTTAGATAAATAATTTTTGTTGCTTTAAGTCGCTAATTATGGTAAGATATTCGGGTTGACTGAACATTTCGTATTTCTATCCTATAATCAATTAGTGATTAAACGAAACAACCACCATTAGGAGGAAAAACTTTGTCAAAAGAAGATATGATCGAAATTGAAGGTACTGTTACTGAAACATTACCTAATGCTATGTTTAAGGTCCAATTGGAAAATGGTTATGAAGTTTTAGCGCATATTTCAGGAAAAATGCGTGTAAACTACATTCGTATTTTGCCAGGTGACCGTGTAAAAGTTGAGATGTCTCCATATGACTTGACGAAAGGTCGTATCACCTACCGATTCAAGTAATGTAGAGATATATAATCGAGGAGGTATAACTGTGAAAGTAAGAGCATCTGTTAAACCAATGTGCGAACATTGTAAAGTTATTCGCCGTAACGGTAAAGTTATGGTTATTTGTTCTAATCCAAAACATAAACAACGCCAAGGCTAATTAAAGATAAATAAAAAGGAGGGTTTTCGTATATGGCTCGTATAGCAGGAGTAGATATTCCACGTGAGAAACGTATCGTTATTGCCTTAACATACATCTATGGTATCGGTAAAACGACTTCTCAAAAAATCTTAGCGCAAGCTGAAATTTCAGAAGATACTCGTGTACGTGACTTAACTAACGATGAGTTAGATCGTTTACGTGCAGCAGTAGATACAATCAAAGTTGAAGGTGACTTACGTCGTGAACGTGCTTTAGACATCAAACGTCTACAAGAGATCGGTTCATACCGTGGTATCCGTCACCGTCGTGGTTTACCAGTTCGTGGTCAAAACACTAAGAACAACGCACGTACGCGTAAAGGTAAAGCTGTCGCAATTCAAGGTAAGAAAAAATAATCTAAAAGGAGGTTAATTACACTATGGCTAAACGTCCAGTTTCACGCAAACGTCGTGTGAAGAAAAATGTCGAAACAGGTGTGGCGCACATCCACTCTACATTTAATAATACTATCGTTATGATTACTGATGAGCATGGTAATGCAATTTCTTGGTCATCTGCAGGTGCTTTAGGATTTAAAGGTTCTCGTAAATCTACTCCTTATGCTGCACAAATGGCTTCAGAAACAGCTACAAAAGCTGCTATGGATCACGGTATGAAATCTGTTGAAGTTTCAGTAAAAGGTCCTGGTTCAGGTCGTGAATCAGCTATCCGTGCTTTACAAGCAGCAGGTTTAGAAGTTACTGCTATTCGCGATGTAACACCTATTCCTCATAATGGTTGCCGTCCTCCAAAACGTCGTCGTGTTTAATCGATTGATGAACTTGGATATGCGATGATACATTTTCTCACGTTTTGAAAGGGGTAATTTGTCGATATGATCGAAATTGAAAAGCCAAATATTGAGACAATTGAAATTAACGACGATAGTAAATTTGGTAAATTCGTTGTAGAACCATTAGAACGCGGCTATGGAACAACCCTAGGTAATTCATTACGTCGTATCTTGTTGTCCTCACTACCAGGTACAGCAGTTACATCAATCCAAATTGACGATGTTTTGCATGAATACTCAACAGTCCCAGGTGTACGTGAAGACGTTACTGAGATTGTGTTGAACGTAAAACAATTATCATTGAAATTGTATGACGTAGAAGAAAAACAAGTAGAAATTGACATCACAGGTCCAGCTGACGTAACAGCTGCTGATATTATTGCCGATGCTGATTTCGATGTTATGAATCCAGACTTACATATCTGTACGCTTGCAGAAGGCGCTCGTTTCCACATGATTATGAATGTTAAAAACGGTCGTGGTTTTGTACGCTCAGAAAATAATAAAGTGGATTCAATGCCAATTGGCGAAATTCCAGTGGATTCTATCTACACACCAATTTCCAAAGTAAACTATCAAGTCGAAAATACGCGTATCGGAGAAATCAACGAATACGATAAATTGACTATGGATATTTGGACTGATGGTACAATTTCACCCGAAGAAGCATTAAGCTTAGCGGCAAAAATCATGACAGAACACTTGGAAGTATTCGTTAACTTAACAGACGAAGCTCGTCAAGTTGAAGTTATGGTCGAAAAAGAAGAAACACAAAAAGAAAAAATGCTTGAAATGACTATTGAAGAACTAGACTTATCAGTTCGTTCATACAACTGTCTAAAACGTGCAGGCATCAATACTGTTGAAGAATTGACTAACAAGTCTGAACCAGAAATGATGAAAGTACGTAACTTAGGTCGTAAGTCTCTTGAAGAGGTTAAAAACAAGCTAGCTGCTCTTGACTTATCTTTACGTCAAGAAGATTAATAAATCATAAAGGAGGATACTGACAATGGGTTACCGTAAATTAGGTCGTACTAGCTCTCAACGTAAAGCTATGTTACGTGACTTAACTACTGATTTAATTATCAATGAACGTATTACTACAACAGAAACTCGTGCGAAAGAGATCCGTCGTACAGCTGAAAAAATGATTACTTTAGGTAAACGTGGAGATTTAGCTGCTCGTCGTCAAGCGAACCAATTCGTTCGTAACGAAATCGCCGATGTTCGCGCTGAAGGTGAAGACATCGTTATCGAGTCTGCTTTACAAAAATTATTCAACGATCTTGGTCCTCGTTACGCTGAACGTCAAGGTGGATACACTCGTATCTTAAAAACTGAACCTCGTCGTGGCGATGCTGCACCAATGGTTATTCTTGAATTAGTTTAATAAAAACTTTTAGTGATGTATAAAACGGAGTGTCATGATGGTGGTTGTACCTAGTATAACCGAGTCTAGCTCTATCTACTCCTAGCGTGATGAAGTTCGCTAGGAGTGGAATATATCCATAAGTCTTATGAATAAATCAAGGCCAATTCATTTAGGTGAAAAATTGGTTCGGCATATGTGTTGTTTAACCAACAGGTGTTTGGTAGCATATATGCTTTTTTATTTTCTAAAGTGGTTGGGGCTAGGGCTCAACCACTTTTTTGGTCTTTTGTGAATCATTTGTCGGCAGGGCTATGGGAAATCTCAAAATTGATGTTCTCATTTTCTCATACTATCGATATAATATATGTATTATAATTGCGTAAATTGTCTCGAGCATTGACAATTGCGTGCTTGACAATTTAGAGAGGCGAAGGTAATGAAGAAAAACTACTTTACACAGTTTGATACAATTCGATTCTTAGCGATGTTGGGTATTATTTTATATCACTATCTAACTCACCGTGTTTCAGGTGGTTTCTTAGGGGTGGACATCTTTTTAGTCCTTTCAGGTTACCTAGTGACGAGTCAGATGGAAAGTAAATACCAAGCGGACATTGATGAAGGATCCTATTTTAAGAAAACCTGGGAGCGTATGCGCAAGGTATGGTGGCCCATGGTCATTATCACTATGGTTGGCCTTACCTATCTACTCTTATTTAGACAGCAACTCCTAGTAAATATAGGGATTAACCTATCCACCTCCCTGTTATTCGTGAATAACTGGCAGCAGATTCTATCTGGATCGTCCTATTTCGCCAATATGTTACACCCGTCTTTGACCACTCATTATTGGTATATAGCTGTTTACATGCAGTTTATGGTCATTTGGCCACTATTCTTCAAGGTTAGTCGACGTTTCACCAAGACCAAATGGCAATCCGGTTTGGTCATGCTCGCTGCCGCACTTTTGTCAGGCATCTTGATGGCGATCGTCTTCACACCCGGTGAAGATCCTTCAAGAGTTTACTATGGTACGGATACTAGATTCTTCTCTATCGCTCTTGGTGGGGCTGCTGCTCAATTGTTAGATATGGACCAACTGGCTACTTGGTTGAAGGACCGAGTTGGGCGCTTTCACCACTTTATTGTTGATGTGGTGTTGTTAGGCCTACTGGCTATACTCACTTATGGGATGCTCCACATGCTTGATGCAGCGACGTTCACTTACTATGGTGGAATGTTTGGCTTTGATTTATTAGCTGCTGTAATGATTGCCTTGTTGACTTATGAAGGATCTTGGATTGGTTTTCTATTGAAATTTAAACCTTTGCGGTGGTTAGGGCAACGTACATTCCATATGTATTTATGGTATTACCCAATCAATGTGCTGTTCCATATGGTACCAACCAGCCAGAATCGGTTTACCAATAGTATTTGGCCACAAGTCATTTTGATTATTATCCTGTCGTGTTTATCTTATGCCTTACTAGAGGAAAAAAGATGGCCGGTGCCGGTTTTCAATGAAGTGCGTAACAACCAACCCGTCCATCTTTTTACTAAGGTTCGCAACTTGTTTAAAGAGCCGGCACCCTGGTTGACCCGCATTTTATTCATTGCATTTGCCCTCGTTTTCCTAGGAGGCGTGAGTGCGGTGGCGGTGTCTAAACCAGCTGACAATGTGACGGTAGAGGAGCAGCAAGCTGCTGAGCAAGCCAAGAAGATTGAAGAACTGAATAAACAAAGGGCTGAGCAAGAAAAACAAGCTGACGCTAGTCTTTCAACTTATAAAAAGAACTTAGGTGAGGCATCATTAGGGTTTTACCAAGGTATTCCTGATGAGCAAGCTCGGTTTGCGTATCAGCTATCTGTGACTTTCATCGGTGATTCCTTAATGGTGGGCGAATCAGAAGGTTTGTATACTTTGTATCCTAATGCAATTGTGGACGCTGCGGTTGGCCGCCAGTTATATACCTTAATTGGCTATCCAGCTAGCTTGGACGCGCAGGGTATGCTAAAAGATGTCGTTTTGGTTGACCTAGGTGCAAATGGTGGCTTTACATCAGCACAACTAAGTGATTTCTTAGATGAGATTGGTCGAGAGAAAACGATTTTTCTAGTGAATACGCATGTTGATCGCCCTTGGGCAGATGATGTAAATAAAACTTTGGCTCAGGCAGCTAGTGACGAACGTGATTCAGTCTACTTACTGGACTGGCATGATTACTATACCAACCATGCTGAAGCGCCTACTTGGCTAAGTCAGGATGGGGTACACTTTAATTCTGATGGTGGGCAAGTTTGGTTACAATTTCTGACAAATGGCATGTATCAAGTCTTGAAAAAATAATACTGAATTGAAAGGCAATTGCATGATTTAAATGCGATTGCCTTTTTTGCTAGGAGTATTAGGGGTATAATGACCCATATTAGAGCATAACCAAGAAGATGGAGGAAATGCCCATATGGCTGAGGATAAATTGTTATATTCAACACGAGTGCATAATGATCAAGGACTTAAAGGAACGGCTTGGGTTGAAGGGGAAAATGAGCTGCGGGTTCAAACATCAAGTCCATTGAAAGCAGATGAGCCGGGGACTAACCCAGAACAACTCATTGCCTTATCATGGGCAACTTGCTTGAATGCGACGATTGAAATTGCTTTAGACCGACACGGGATCAAGGATGTAACCAGCGAGGTAGCTATCCAAGTGGACTATAAGTTAAACAAGGAAACGAAGATTACCTACTTTGATTTTAAAGTAGATGTTTTCCTCGATTTACCACGCGACCAGGCGGAAACCATTGTTCATGAGGCAGAAGGACGGTGCCCGGTATCTCAAATCATCGGTGATTATACATACACGGAAATGGTAATCCACCCTAATGATTATGGTGACGGTTCAAAGGGGTAAGGTGTCTTGACATCTAATGATTGCTTTTACTGGTGGATTTTAGTAGACTAAACTAAGTGAAAAATATATGAAATGTCTTCAGGGCAGGGTGCGAGTCCCGATCGGCGGTAAAGTCCGCGAATTACCAGGTGTATTAGGTGATTGAACTAGTGGAATTCTAGTACCGACTGTTACAGTCAGGATGGAAGAAGCGTATAGCAGGATGAACGAGACAGCGATACAAGTGGCTAGCTGGGCTTGGTCTTCTTTAACAAACTCTTCCAAGTAACGTTGGAGGAGTTTTTTCTTAAATATATAAAGTGAGCGAGGGAACAAGATGGCGAAACCGATTATTCAGGTTCAGGATTTGTCTTTTCAATATAGTCAATCAGATGAGAAATTAGCTATAGATGGCCTATCAACGACTATCTACGAAGGTGAGTGGCTAGCGATTATTGGTCATAATGGATCAGGGAAATCAACATTTTCAAAACTATTGGTAGGCTTATTAGAAGCTAAATCTGGAACAATTGAAGTGGATGGAAAAGTCCTATCTATGGAAACCTTATGGGCTATTCGTAGCCAAGTTGGACTAGTCTTTCAAAATCCAGACAACCAATTTGTGGGCGCTACTGTAGAAGATGATGTGGCTTTTGCCTTGGAAAATATGGGCATGCCGGTTGATGAGATGCATGAGAGGGTGGAGTCTGCCCTAAAACGAGTTAAAATGTGGGACTACCGCGACAAGGAACCAGCAGCCTTATCTGGTGGTCAAAAGCAACGGGTTGCGATTGCGGGCGTGATTGCTATGGCACCAAAAATCATTATTTTAGATGAATCGACTTCAATGTTAGATCCTGAAGGTCGGGACGAATTGATGGCAATTGTGGCGGATATCAAACAAGATAAGGCCCTGACTGTGATTTCGATTACCCATGATTTAAATGAGGCGGCGGAAGCTGACCGTATGCTTGTTTTTAAAGAGGGGCAAATTATTAAAGAGGGTACGCCAGCTGATATCTTTATTTACGGGAATGAGTTAACTGAGATTGGTTTGGATGTGCCTTTTTCCGAGCAACTAAAAAGTGCCCTAGCAAAACGTGGGGTTGCTGTACCGGATGCGTATTTTGATGAGGAAGGGTTAGGTGAATGGTTATGCAAATCGCATTTGAACAAGTAGGCTTTACCTATGGCGCGGGCACACCATTCGCTAGTGAAGCTCTCCATAATATCAATGTGACAATTCCAGATGGTTCATATACGGCGATTATTGGCCATACTGGGTCAGGGAAGTCGACCATTACCCAACACCTTAACGCCTTGGTACAACCCACTGTGGGCCAAGTACGGATTGGTGAGGCGGTAGTGTCAGCTGACTCTAAACCAAAAGACTTGAAGAAGATCCGCCAACGAGTGGGGATGGTCTTCCAATTTCCTGAAGGGCAACTATTTGAAGAAACTGTCCTTAAAGATGTGATGTTTGGGCCCATGAATTTTGGCGACGATGAAGCAACGGCCCGCGAGAAAGCTGAAGCGGCTTTAGCTGCAGTTGGGATTGCCTCGACTTTATTTGAGCGGTCACCCTTTGAGTTATCTGGTGGGCAAATGCGCCGTGTAGCTATTGCTGGGGTGATTGCCATGAAACCAGAAGTACTGGTTTTAGATGAACCAACTGCTGGATTGGATCCAAAAGGTCGGATGGAAATGATGTCTATGTTCGACCGCTTGTACCGAGATCAAGGGTTGACGATTGTTTTAGTGACCCATCAAATGGAAGATGTGGCGGCTTATGCCAACCACGTGATTGTGTTGGATGCAGGTACATGTGTGAAAGAAGGAACACCAGCTGAAGTATTTGCAGATCCTGCTTGGTTAGCCAGCCACCAATTGGCTTTACCGGACGCAGCTGATTTTGCTTTTAATTTACAAGATAAATTAGACCGCCAGTTATGGGACACAGCGACTGAAGTCCCATTAACGGTGGATGCTTTAGCTGACTTAATTGTTGATAAATTGGCTTTAGCAACCAGACAAAATAACGACGACAAGTTAAGCGGATTTATTACAGGGGAAGGGGGTCAATTATAGATGAAAGATAAATTGATTATTGGCCGGTACATTCCCGGTAATTCCTTGATGCACAAACTGGACCCAAGGGTGAAATTGGTGGGCTTGATTGTGATGATGTTGCTGGTGTTTGCGGCAACTGATGTCACGACCAATATCGTCATGATTGCAGTGGTTACGAGTTTGGTCTTTTTAACTGGGATTTCTTTAGGGATATTTTTACGTGGTTTAAAACCCATGATTGCTATTATTATTTTTACGGTAGCCCTACAAATCCTCTTTACGCATACTGGGGACGTCCTGTGGTCATTTGGTCCACTAGCCTTAACAACTGGTGGTTTATCCAATGCGGCCTATATTTTTGTCCGCTTCCTATTGATTATTTTCCTATCGACGATTTTGACTTTGACTACTCAACCCTTGGCTATTACCGATGCCATGGAAGCCTTGCTGAAGCCTGTTCGTAACATTTTGCCAGTCCATGAGATTGCCTTAATGTTATCGATTGCCTTGCGATTTGTCCCGACCCTACTAGAAGAGGCAGATAAGATCATGAATGCACAGCGGGCACGTGGTGTAGACTTTTCAGAAGGGAATATCCTTGAGCGGGTAAAAGCCTTTATTCCAGTCCTAATTCCCTTGTTTATTTCTGCCTTTAACCGAGCTTACGACCTAGCCACTGCCATGGAAGCGCGTGGTTACAAGGGTGGTGAAGGCCGGACCAAGTACCGTCAATTGCATTGGGGCAAACTAGATACCCTTGCCAGTATCTGTCTTGCGGTTTTGACCGTTGTCATGATTATCTTATAGCCACTAGTAGAAGGAGGGCGCATTTTGCCTAGATTTAAAGTAACCTTGCAATACGACGGAACACCCTTTGTCGGCTTCCAAGTGCAACCAAATGGCCACACTGTACAAGAAGCCCTTGAAAAAGCCTTAAAGCTCATGTCAAAAGGACAGACGATTCCTGTTGTTGGGTCAGGCCGGACCGATTCAGGTGTTCATGCCCTTGGCCAAGTCATTCATTTTGACTATCCAGCGGAAATTGGTGAGGAAGCGGTCTTAAGGGCAATGAATTCAATCCTTGATGATGCTATTCGAATCACTAAGGTTGAACGGGTGGAAGATGATTTCCACGCCCGTTTTCATACTAACGGTAAGAAGTATATTTACAAGGTAGATACGGCCAAGTTTCCGTCACCATTTACTAGACAGTATATGTACCACCATCCCTACCGAACGGATATTAAGCGTATGCAGGAGGCTTTAAAGGACATTATCGGCGTTCATGATTTTAAGTCCTTCTGTTCGACTAAAACGGATAAAACCAACTTTGTCCGAGAAATTTACCGGGCCGAAGTGACGGCTGACCCGGATGCAGAAACCTTGACCTTTGTCTTTGAAGGGTCAGGGTTCTTGTACAATATGGTCCGGATTTTGGTGGGCACAACGCTTCAAATTGGGGACGGGTTAAGACCAGTTGACGAGATGAAACGGTTGATCGCAGCCGAAGACCGGAATGAAGCAGGACCCACAGCAGCCGCACATGGCTTGTATTTAGCGGAGGTTTATTACCTAGGGCTAGAAGACCGCCGCCAGGTTTCCAAGGCTTATAGCGACTATAAAGCTGGTTTAGGGACTCTTGTGGATGCAAGTGTGGACTTAGATGCAAATTCAGATGAAGACTTTTAGGAACGGTCGACAAATTTGATGATATGAATGAAGAATGAGTTCTTCAATCTTTGGTCACAAATTTGATATAGCTTAAAAGGCAAAAACTCGATACAATATACATATCAAATGGTATCGAGTTTTTTATTTTGCCTTGATGTCAGAAGGAGTCCAACATGAAGAGTGTAAAAATTGCTTCCTTGAAGTTCGGGGAGGATAGACCAAAAATTATTATTCCCTTAGCCGAGGATAATGCTGTAGATATTATCAACTGTGCCAATTTCTACCGACGTCAACCAGGCGATATGGTGGAATGGCGGATTGATTACTTTGACGATTTCGACGAGCTGGAAGAGTTGGCTGAATTGAGTAAACGGGTGAAAACCTCTATTCAAAAGCCCTTACTTGCCACCTTTAGAACCTTGAGCGAAGGCGGGGAGTCAGCTATTGGCAAGAGCCAGTATGTTGAAATGTATCGGTATTTAATCCAAGCTAAGGCTGTCGACGCTATTGATATCGAGTTTGAGCGAGGCCAGGACATCTTAGACAACCTGATTCCTTACGCTCACAAACACCAAGTCAAAGTCATCGTTTCCTACCATGATTTTGTGAAAACCCCTTTAGAAAATGATATAGTCAAGCGCCTACAAAAGATGGGTCAGTCAGAGGCGGATATTGTGAAAATGGCCGTCATGCCCCACGATGAAGCGGATGTATTGGCTTTGATGAATGCGACCCACCAAGCGTCCACATTAATCGACCAATCCTTGATTACCATGTCGATGGGCCGTTTAGGTAAGATTACCCGAATTGCCGGGGAAATCTTCAAATCAACGGCTAGCTTTGCCACTATAGAAGGTATGTCGTCTGCTCCTGGGCAAATGGACGTTGAAGATGTGGAAGAATGCATGAACTTGTTGAATTTACGTGTAGATGACCTAGATGATGACGATTTCTAGGAAATAATTTGTTTCTAGGGTTGAAAAACGGCCATTAAGTAATGAAAATACGCATATGACAAGAGAGGATTGCAGGGTAAAACCGCAGTCCTTTTTGCTTTCAAAAAATTTTTTCATTAAAGCTTTGATTTTTGATATAATCATGTAAAACTTTACTACTAGTTTCCTTAACTATATAATTAAAAAGTGAATTATCAAAAAAATGAGAAATTAGTAAATATTAGGAGACTTATATGACTTTAGAATTTAAAGCAAAAATGCGTGGAAATGTCCTTGTTGGTGTGAATCCGATGGGGTTGAAGCAAGAAGTAAACAATCAAATTCAATATGTTAAAGACCAAGGGACCTTTGAAGGGCCGAAGAAAGTTTTGGTATTAGGGGGCTCATCTTCTTATGGATTGGCTAGTCGGATTAACTTAGCTTTTGGTGCGGGGGCAGATACGATTTCAGTTTCCCACGGTGGGGTACCACGATCTGAGAAAAACCTTGGTAAGCCAGGCTGGTATAACAATATCTTTTTCCGGCAAGCAGCGGAAGCTGAAGGGTTAATCGCGAAAAATATTATGGCAGATGCCTTCTCTAACGAAGCGAAGGACAAAGTGATTGACTTCATCAAGAATGAATTCGGCGGAAAAGTGGACTTTGTGGTCTATTCATTGGCTTCAGGACGCCGTACAGACCCAAATACAGGGGAAACTTACAATTCAGTGATCAAATCAATCGGCCAAGAAGTTGTGGGACCAAATGTGAATTTACAAAAGGAAACCTTCTATGAGCAAGTGCTTGAACCTGCAACTGAGCAAGAAATCGCAAATACTGTGAAAGTAATGGGCGGTGAGGACTGGCGGATGTGGATGAATGCCTTACAGGAAGCAGATGTGCTTGCTGAAGGTGTTGAGACAGTGGTTTATTCTTATTTAGGGGCTGAATTAAACGAGTCATACTACAATAAGGGAACTTTAGGCCGCGCTAAAGCGGACTGTGATAAGGCTGCCGCTTTAATCAATGAAGACTTAAAAGACATCGATGGAAAAGCGACTGTCGTTGTAGCAACAGCAGTGACGACGAAAGCATCATCAGTTATTCCATTCTTCCCAGTTTATTGTCTAGGGTTGTATAAAATAATGGAAGCACGCGGCCAACATGAAACGCCAATTATGCATATTGACCGAATTTTCCGTGACATGTTGTTTGGTGATAAGCCAGAGTATGATGAAGAGGGCCGTTTGCGTCCGGACTCATGGGAATTAGATCCAGAAGTACAAGCTGAAGCCAAGGTTTTAATTGAACAAATCAACCAGGACAATTTTAATACTGACTTTACTGCATGGGATACCTTCATGAAAGAATTCTTGAATTTAAATGGCTTTGAAGTGGATGGTTATGAAGAAACACCAGTGACTTATGAAGAGTTAGTGAATTTAAAACCCTAAATAGCGATCATCATCAAGCACGGTAAGGAAGACGCGTTCGACTTATCGTGTTTTTTGCTATAAAAAAGCTCAGAGGACTAAAATCCCCTGAGCATGATGTATATTAAAATAGTTTATCTCTTGTTAACGGATGCGTCGTAAATGGTATCAATAGCACTGGCTAGTAAGTCATTGAATTCGTCATCTGCTTGGCTTGCTCGTAAATCAGACGCGAGGGCACGTGAGAACGACGCAATCATGTCGTGGTTTTCCGCCAATAGTTCATTGGCTTCTTCACGGGTATAACCACCTGATAAGGCCACTACACGAACAACGTTAGGGTGACTGGCTAATTCACGATAAGTATCTGGTACAGTAGGGATTGTCAGCTTCAACATGACTAAGTCATTTTCCCCTAATTGATCTAAGTGTAATCTGATTTCTTCAGCTAATAATTCTTCGATGGCTGCTTTGTCTTCAGCCTTGATATTCACTTCAGGTTCAATAATCGGTACTAAACCTGCATCAATAACTTGTTTAGCGACTTCAAACTGTTGGTCGACAACTTCTTTGATGCCTACAGGGTTAAATGCGAGAATATTAGACCGTTCCTTAGTACCGAAAATACCGCGGTCATTTGCACGTGCTAATAGGTCGTCAAGTTCTGGCATATCTTTCATTAATTGTACGCCATTGGCTTCTTCGGCAAGTCCTTTATCAATTTTAAGGAAGGGTACGATCCCTTTGTCTGCTAAGTATTCTGCGGTGTATTTACCGTCTACTTGGCGGTCCATGGTATTTTCAAATAGGATAGCAGCTAGAATTTTATCGCTAGTAAAAGCTGGACTGGTCATGATTCGCGTCCGCATTTCATGAACTTTCGCAAACATTTCGTCTTCATTGCTGTAGGTATCTTCGGCTACACCATAGGCTAATAGGGCTTTTGGTGTTGAACCGCCTGATTGGTCTAGGGCAGCGATAAATCCAGGGGCATTTGACATGCGTTCTAATTGTGCTTGATTAATTGACATATTGAAAATTCCTCCTTAAAAATTAGCGGTGGTATCATTTCGTCACTTATTATTATGAACCTAATATTTTAAAAATCCAAAGAAAAACACTTATGAAGAAGGATAGCCAACCTATTTCTGGTAAGTTTTGGGGTTTTAGTGGTAAACTTGTTTAAGAAAATTACCATTAAGCTAGGAAAGAAGGATATGCCGGATGACAACAGAGAATACATTCCCAACCCGCGACCAAGTAGATGTAGCAGCCACTTGGGACCTCAGCCAAATTTTTGAAGATGAAGCAACTTTTGAAGCGAAATTAGCTGAATTTAAAGATCTAGGACAAGCTTTCAAGGAAAATTATGAAGGTAAATTAAGTGACGCGAGCGATATTGCTAATGCAGTTTTAGCGGCTTCTGACGTGCAAGTTTTAGGGTCACAATTGATGCACTATACCTTTTTAGCGGTTGAAGCCGACCGTACAAATTCACAAGCAGCATTGAAATTACATAAGGTATCGGCAGCGAGCAAAAATGTTCAAGAAGCGATGCTATTTTTCCAAAATGCATTGCTAGAAAAATCAGCAACTGAACTGGAAGAAGTAAAGGCCATTGCTCCAGAAACAGCAGATTATATTGCTGAAGTTGAACGTCAACAAGCGATATATCTGGGTGCTAAAGTGGAAGATGTACTATTCCAATTCGAACAAGCACATGATCAAAATTATGAAGTGTATAACAACGCTAAATTAGCCGATTTAACTTTTCCTGATTTTGAAGTAGATGGTACTACTTACCCTTTAAGCTTTGTTTTATATGAAGATAAATATATGTTTGAAGAGGATACAGCCGTTCGTCGGGCAGCCTTTGATGCTTTCTCAAAAGAATTGGCAAAATACCAAAATACCTTTGCAACAACTTATTATGGACATGTCTTGCAGGAAAAAGCTCAAGCTAACATTAGGGGGTACGAGTCGGTAATTGATTATCTACTCTTCAGCCAAGACGTGCACCGAGAACTATATGACCGTCAAATTGATGTGATTATGGAGAAATTAGCGCCCGTTATGCGTAAATATATCAGCCACGTTAAAGAAGTACGCGGCTTAGATAAGATGACTTATGCAGACTTAAAGATTAGTTTAGATCCAACTTTTTCAAAACCCGTTTCTTTTGAAGAATCAGAAGCCTACGTTAAAGAAGCCACAGCTATTATGGGTGAGGACTACTTTAACGAAATCGCACCAGCCTTCACCGACCGATGGGTAGATTACGCCCAAAATATTGGTAAATCAACTGGTGGATTTGCAACCATCGCTCCTGGTGTTCATCCATATATCTTAATGAGCTGGACAGAACAATTGTCTGATGTCTATACCTTGATTCACGAATTGGGTCATGCTGGTCAAATGAGCCGGGCAGAAGCCAACAACTTGTTTATTTCAAGTGAACCCAGCTTGTATGTGATTGAAGCGCCGTCAACTTTCAATGAGTTACTATTAACTGGCTATTTACAAGCCAATGGTGAAGACGACCGTACCCAACGCTTTGCCTTAGCCAATATGCTAACCAACACATATTTCCATAACTTCATTACACACTTGTTAGAAGCAGCCTACCAACGTGAAGTTTACCGACTAATTGACAAGGGTGAAGCCTTCACAGCTGAAACCCTTTCTGACTTGAAAAAAGGGGTATTAGAAGCTTTCTGGGGTGATGCTGTAGAGATTAATCCGGGTGCTGAATTAACTTGGATGCGTCAACCACATTACTACATGGGCTTATATTCATATACTTATTCAGCAGGCTTAACGATTGCTACACAAGCCTACTTGAATATCCGTTCAGGTGAAGATGATCAAGCCATTGAAAAATGGATTGACTTCTTGAAATTGGGGCGGATTAACCCGGTTGAAGCTGCAAAAGTAGCAGGAGTGGATATTGCAAGTGGTGAACCATTAGAAAATACCATAGCCTTCTTAAACGACACAGTTGACGCTATTATTGACTATTCAGCGAAACTGGCTTAATGAAGACTAGGGATTGCCACAAATAGATGGAGAGAAAGTTTGGTGAATAGATGATTTGGGTATTTTTCGTAGCAGCTCTTTTGCTACTGATTACCAGTAATTATATGTACAAAAAAGAGCAGAAGCGTATCTACCTCGTCTTCGGTGTCCTCGCGGTTGTGCTATTAATCTTCTTTATGGCTTTCTTTGTACTATACAATATGCAAGGGGCTTAAATATTGAATTGCTATCTAAGTAGAATCCTATTTTTTGGATTCTACTTTTTTATTTATTACAAAAATCCGTAGGCTTCCGCTTTCTCTATCATTGCCTTAAAATCCTTGGGACCGATCTCATCCAAGGTGTGAGAACTTGCCTGACCATTCAGACTGTAAGGGGGTTACCCCGAACATTCTGAATGGTCAGCATGAGAATATTTAAGCCCTTAATAGGCGAGGGCTGCAACAAAGTAAAGCTCAAAGGCTTAACTTTAACTTCTCCGATTGATTGAAGTGATTGCTGATACAAGAATAAAGACATTAAAAAAGAGGCTGGCGTGGGGAGCCAACCTCTTTTGAAGGATGATAGTTTTTTGATTAGGGATTATTCACCAAAGTATTTGAATGCGATTGCTTGTCCTTGTTTGATTTTGTCCCATTGGTTTTCGTGGGTTAATTCGTTACCACCGTCACATGAGGCAAAGCCACATTGGTGGGATAGGTATAATCGATCTTTTGATACATATTTGCTAGCTTCTTCTAAGCCGTTTAGGGCGCGTTCTTCATCGTCTAAGTCAGCTGTTTTTGATGATAGTAAACCTAATACAACTTCTACTTGGTCGTTGTCTTTAAAAGCTTCTAATGCGTCGATTGAACCAGCACGCTCGTCGTCCCACTCTAAGTAGAAACGGTCGTAACGTTGGTTTTTCAAGAAATAATGAGCAATTTTCTCATACGAACCGTCACCTAGGTGTCTAGAAGCGTAGTTACCACGACAGTTGTGGGTGTATACTTTTAAACCTAATTCATGACCATAATCAATAATTGCATTGTTAATAGCTACATAAGCTTCTGCACTGGCTTTAGCGGCCTCAGCGTCCCAAGTACCATCTTCATTTCTAAATGGTGAATTTGATGCATCCTCTGCATGGATAGTCCATAAACAGTCATCTAATTGGAGGACTTTACCGCCTTCTTGTACATATTCATCTAAGAATTCTTTGTAGGCCTTGATTAAACCTTCTCGTAATTCAGCTTGTGATTTGTATACCTCGTTGTATGTTTGTAGGTTTAAACCTAAATCAACATACATATGACCTGGTGAAGGGATACAAACTTTCACATCAGCATCTGAATCATTTAAGGCCACTAAACGTTTGTAGTGGTCGATGAAGGGATGATTTTTTCCTGATAATGGTTTGAAGATTTCAATACCGATATCTTTACGCGTTTCGAATGCATGCTCATGGTCATGGTCAACGAAGATATAACCTTGATCAGCAATGAAACGACGTACGCCGTCAAAGCCCCAAACGAAGTCTAGATGCCATAATGATTTAGAGTATTCGCCATCTGTAATTTCTGGGAAGTCTAATTCGATTTCTTTTTTTACGATATCAGCAACTGCTTCGTCTTCTACTTTTTCGTAGTTGTCGAAATCTTGGTAGAATGGATATTGGATATCGTCGCGTTCCTCGATTTGTCGTTTGTAGGCTAATAAGTCTTCTGGACGTAAGAATGAACCAACTGTAAGGAATCGTTTTGAAGTTTGTGTTTGTGTCATAATAATGTTCTCCTTTTTCGATAAATATTTTTGAACTTGTTATGAGTATATGGGTCTGGCATAATAATTACAAATAACTATTATATGTCGGTTTTCATAGCTTGAAACTATGGTAAGGAGTGAGCGTATGCGGATTGAAGATTTGCAGTATTTTATGAAGGTTGTTGAAGTGGGGAATATGACGCAGGCGGCCAAGGACTTGTTTATTGCCCAGCCGTCTTTGTCGAAAGCCATGGCCAATTTGGAGTCTGAGATGGGGGTAACTTTGTTTCAGCGGACGGCTAAGGGGACGGTTCTGACGGTGCAAGGGGAGGAATTCCTCCAGTATGCACGGCAGGTCTTGGAGCAGATTGACTTGATGAACCACCGCTACAAAGAAGGCATTACGGCCAATCGAATATTCTCCATTTCCGCTCAACATTATGCCCTTGTAGTAGATGCCTTCGTAAAGCTTCTTAGCGAAATGGACGCTGATCAATATGAAGCAACCCTAAAAGAAGAGTGGACCTTCGAAGTCTTGGACGACGTAGCCAATTTGAAATCAGAAATTGGTGTTATCTATGCTTCTCAATTACTCTAAGAACAGCTGCGACTCTTTCATCTAACATATGCTTAGTCCCTCTTTTAGACATAAAAATGCCCCCTTTACAGTAGTAGAGAACTTTTATTATTTCTCTGTCTACTATATTGGGAGCATAGCAAATCACGCTGGAGGCTGTTGCTTTATATAATTTGCTCTTTATACGCCTAAGAGTTCCGTAGTTTGAAACAATGATTTTGTTGCTTGATGAATTTGCCGAGCGGTATCGGATTGATTCATGGTATATAAATGAATGCCATCCACGCCTTGTGTGACTAAGTCGACAATCTGATCAATGGCGTAGGCAAGCCCCGCATCACGCAATGCAACAGGATTGTGTTCATATTTTTCTAAAATTGCTAAAAATTTCTTCGGCAGTTGAGAAGAGCTGACTTTAATTAGACGTAAAGCCTGTTTACGATTTACGATAGGCATGATCCCAGCCAAAATGGGGGCATCAATCCCTGCCAGTGAGCATCCTTCTTTGAACTGATAAAATTGTTCATTGTCAAAGAAAAGCTGTGTAATCAACTGACTGCAGCCAACTTCTACTTTTTTCCTTAGATGCTTGATATCAGAAATCCGGTTGTCTGAATCTGGATGAATTTCAGGGTAGCAAGCACCTGAAATGTCAAAGTAGGGTGCTTGTTCCTGAATAAAAGTAACCAAATCACTCGCATAAGAAAAATCTCTTTTAGGTGGAATTCCTTCAACAATATCGCCTCTAAGAGCTAAAACATGCCGGATTCCTAGTTTTTCAAGCTGTCCAAGGATGGTAGATACTTGTTGCTTGGATAAATAAGCTGCCGGTAAGTGTGCAATGGTAGGAATTCTCAATGTGTTTGTTACATAATCAGCAATTTTGACGGTTGTTTCTTCAATATTAGCTTTGTTATTACTGCAAGTTACGCTAATAAAATTCGGCTGTAAATCCTGTAGTTCATTCAAGGTCTGAATCAATTTTTTTGTACCAACTTGGGTATTCGCTGGAAAAACTTCAAAAGATAGGGAAGTGCCATTTCCTCTTTGAAAATCGGTCATTGCCTACAGCTCCTTTCGAATCGTCTTCACTGCTTGCGTCATGTTTTCCAGGCTCGCTTTTGTTTCACGTTCCCCACGAGTCTTCAAACCACAATCCGGATTAATCCAAACTTTCTCTTTTGGAACCTTTGCTAAAATTGCTCGAATGGTTTCCGTAATTTCTTCCACTGAAGGAATTCGTGGTGAGTGGATATCATAAACACCGGGGCCAACTTGAATTTTAAAGTTTTGTTTTTGTAATTCATCTAAAATTTCCAAATTAGAACGAGACGCTTCAAAGGAAATGACATCCGCATCCATATTCTCAATCGCAGGGATAATATCGGTAAACTCGCTATAGCACATATGGGTGTGGATTTGCGTTTGGGGTTTCACTTTGCTGTGAACCAATCGAAAGGCAGGGATTGCCCAATCCAAATATTCTGAATTCCAATCACTTCTTCTTAATGGCAACTTTTCCCTCAAAGCAGCTTCATCGATTTGAATCACGCGAATACCGTTTGCTTCTAAGTCCAATACTTCTTCCTGAATCGCCAGAGCAATTTGTAAAGTAGATTCACGCAATGAAAGATCCTCTCGAGGGAATGACCAATTTAAAATGGTCACCGGACCCGTTAACATTCCTTTTACGAATTTATCTGTTTGTGACTGCGCATAAGCAGACCATTCCACCGTAATCGGTGCCGCTCTTGAAACATCTCCCCATATGATAGGCGGTTTCACACCACGAGTGCCGTAAGATTGTACCCAGCCATTTTTACTAAATAGATAACCTTCCAAGTTTTGCCCGAAATATTCGACCATGTCGTTTCGCTCAAATTCACCGTGAACCAAAACATCTAACCCAATTTCTTCCTGCCAAGCTAACCAATCATTCGTTCGGTTTGCGATAAATTCTTTATAGTAATCTTGACTGATTTCTTTTCGTTTGAAAAGAGCACGCGTCTTTTTGACATCTTTCGTTTGTGGGAAAGAACCAATCGTTGTAGTCGGTAGTAACGGAAAATTAAAAATGTCCTTTTGCAAAGCTTCTCTTTTTGAAAAATCTGGTTTCCTTGTAAAGGCATCTTGGGACAATTGATTGATTTTTTCCCCTAGAGCAGTATTTACCGCAATTCTTTCTGATGCAAACAAGTCTTTATTTTCAGCCAGAGCAGCGCTGCTTTCTCCATCAAGAATTTCTTTTAATTCAACGAGCTCCTGTAACTTTTCTTTAGCAAAAGAGAAATGCCGCTTGATTTCTTCAGGAAAACTTTCCTTTTCTACTGTGAATGGTACGTGGAGCAAGGAGCAAGAAGTAGACAGGACATAATTTTTCACCCTCAAACTCTCTAATAGGGCCAAGCTTTTCGAATAGTCATTTCGCCAAATGTTTTTTCCGTTAACGACTCCTGCATACAGAAATTTGTCTTCTGGAAAGGCAATTTGAACCAACTCGATATTTTTAGTACCTTCCACAAAGTCCAAGCCGATTCCTTCTACTGCTAAGGCAGTCAATTCATGATACACGTCACGTACATCACCAAAGTAAGTTTGAATGAGGATTTTCAAGCCAGCTTTATCTGTAAGCAAGGAATCATAAAGATCTACAAATAATTTCTTTTCCGCTTCATCAACATCTTTTACCAAAGCAGGTTCATCTAATTGAATCCATTCTGCACCGATTTCATTCAATTTGTGAAACACTTCTTGGTATC
Source organism: Aerococcus sp. 150760013-2 (assembly GCF_053627715.1). NCBI lineage: Bacteria > Bacillati > Bacillota > Bacilli > Lactobacillales > Aerococcaceae > Aerococcus > Aerococcus sp. 150760013-2. The sequence continues at coordinate 58,901 of NZ_JBSEYI010000004.1, read as the reverse complement.
CTTTCACCAAGTCAGCGACAAAGTCACGAGCAGCTAATCCATCTTCAAACTCGCTTAGTTGAAGCAAAGTAAAAGGCCCAACTAAAACAGGGCGGCTATCAATTCCCAAATCCTTGGCTTCTAAGAACTCATCAAAAATTTTGCTCGTACTAATTTGAATAGCGGTGTCTTTTTCAAATTTTGGTACGAGATAATGATAATTCGTATTGAACCATTTTTTCATCGGGAGAGCTTTAATATCGCCTTTTTCTCCTTGGTAACCATGTGCTAAAGTAAAATACTTATCTAGGGAAGATAAGTCACTTTTTTCGACTTCTTTTGGAAGAATATTGAATAGAAATGCAGTATCCAAGGTCTGATCGTAAAAGGAAAAGTCATTACTTGGAATAGAATCAATTCCTGCTTTTTTTAATAGTGTAAAATGCTTGCGCCGGATTTCTTTTCCAATTCGGAATAATTCTTCTTCATTGATTTCGTTTCGGAAATACTTCTCCGTCGCAAATTTTAATTCACGGTTTTCGCCCAACCTGGGGAAACCAATAATGGATGTTTGAGTCATAGTGAATCCTCCTTTGTTGTTATCACCTGAATAATTCATACCTCTAATATCAAAGGCTGTTTTATCTATATTGTTATATTTTCTTTATCGTTTATCATCTTCTATCCTAATTGATTAATTTTTCTGGCCCTTATAATTATTTTGAGTTTTTTCACTTTTCAAACTCAAATTTTGGACGCACTGCTCCTTGGGCCATTTAAAAATTTTTAAAAATCTGGTTATTAAATGTACTGCCGAATCCTTTGGTTTTGCCTGAATACGGTATAAAATTCTCGCTGATAAAGGGGTTCTTTTTCATTACCTAATGGGTGATGAAGCAGATTACTTTAAAGACTAATAAATCAATGTTAGGAAAGACTATTAGTAAAACTATGAATTATTCAGGTTTTGAACTTGTTATGAGTATATGGGTCTGGCATAATAATTACAAATAACTATTATATGTCGGTTTTCATAGCTTGAAACTATGGTAAGGAGTGAGTGTATGCGGATTGAAGATTTGCAGTATTTTATGAAAGTTGTTGAAGTGGGGAATATGACGCAGGCGGCCAAGGACTTGTTTATTGCCCAGCCGTCTTTGTCGAAAGCCATGGCCAATTTGGAGTCTGAGATGGGGGTAACTTTATTTCAGCGGACGGCTAAGGGGACGGTTCTGACGGTGCAAGGGGAGGAATTTCTCCAGTATGCCCGGCAAGTCTTGGAGCAGATTGACTTGATGAACCACCGCTATAAGGAGGGAAGTCAGGCCAACCGGATATTTTCAGTATCCGGCCAGCATTATGCCTTTGTAGTGGATGCTTTTGTGAAGTTACTAAGAGAGATGGCTGCAGACCAGTATGAGGCGACATTAAAAGAAGAGCGAACATTTGAGGTCTTGGATGACGTTGCTAATTTTACCTCTGAGGTAGGTGTTATTTACCGGTCTAATTATAATCAGAAAGTATTGGAAGGGGCTTTTCAAGAGAAGCAACTGACTTTTACGCCATTGTTTAAAACTGCACCACATGTGTTTATTGATAAAGGGCACCCTTTAGCGAAACAAGCGACGATTAGTTTAGATGACTTAACCGCTTATCCTCGTTTATCATATGAACAAGGTACCCACAATTCTTTCTACTATTGGGAAGAGATTTTAGCGGATATTCCTGTCCCAAAACGGATTATTGTATCTGACCGGGCAACTTTATTTAATTTACTCATCGGTCTAGATGGCTATACGATTTCTTCAGGGATAATCAATGATGACTTGAACAGTCCGGATATATTAGCAATTCCTCTTGAGTCAGACGAGGTGATTGAACTAGGTTACCTAACTGCTAACCGTCACCAGCTGTCTTCAATTGCCAAACGCTACTTAGGCTTACTCGAGGAATCAATCCAACAATATGCTAAATAAGAAATCTATGATAAGTGATTTTTTTCGTTGAAAAAGATTGACGTAATGAATTTCAAAGTGGTACAATATAAGACGGTATTGTTTGCCCCATGATAGGCCCCGGAAACCAATTATGAATCGAACAATCAGACAAGATAAACGGAGGAAATATAATGCGTACAACATATATGGCGAAAGCAAATGAAGTTGAACGTAACTGGGTTGTCCTAGACGCAACAGATGTTCCATTGGGACGTCTATCAACAGTTGTGGCAAGCATGTTACGTGGTAAAAATAAACCAACATTCACACCAAACGTTGATACAGGTGATCAAGTTATCATCATCAACGCTGAAAAAGTGAAATTAACTGGTAAAAAAGCAACAGATAAAAAATACTACCGTCACTCAGGTTACCCAGGTGGTATCTATGAAACAACTGCAGGTACATTACGTGATGAAAAACCAGCACGTTTAATCGAAACTTCAGTTAAAGGTATGTTACCAAAAAACCGTTTAGGTCGTGCTCAATTTACACACCTACACGTATACGCTGGTGCGGAACACCCACATGCAGCGCAACAACCTAAACAATTAGACATTAACGAATTAATCTAAGGAGGGAAAAGCAAATGGCACAAGCTCAATACATCGCAACAGGCCGTCGTAAAAACTCAACAGCCCGTGTACGCTTAGTACCTGGTACAGGTAAAATCGTTTTTAACGGTAAAGAAATGGCAGAATACCTACCATACGAATCATTATTCGTAATCGTTAAACAACCTTTAGCAGTTACACAAACTGAAGGCCAATATGACATCTTCATCAACGTTAACGGTGGTGGATATGCTGGTCAATCAGGTGCAGCTCGTCACGGTATCTCTCGTGCGTTATTAGAAGTAGATCCTGACTTCCGTAAACCACTTAAAGATGCTGGTCTTTTAACACGTGACCCACGTATGAAAGAACGTAAGAAACCAGGTCTTAAAAAAGCCCGTAAAGCACCTCAATTCTCAAAACGTTAATTTTTGGCGCTATTACGAATTTATTCGTTTATGGATACAGTATGGGACGGAGATTTCCAAAGAAGTCGAGTACGAATCCATATACAAATCAAAAAGACATTTCTCACTTATGTGGGGAATGTCTTTTTTTGTTTTTTTGTGATAAATAGCCTAATATCAATAAAATAGCTGGATTAGCTTATCCTAAACTTCTACTTTTGATAGATGCGCCAAATTAAGCTAAATAGAATAAAGGATAGCTATTTACCACTTAAAATTCGATTTAATTAGCAGTAAATAACTAAATTTTTGTTATGGATGGATTAGGAATTTGAGCTGTCTTCCAATAAGCTTTCACCAACACTTTTTAGTTTATTGGCTAAATCCATAATATCTATAACAAGGTCATAACTGTAGTCTTCTCCTAGTACAGCTGTTGTACTAGCATCTTCAAATAAGCCTTGTTCTTCCATCTTTAAGTGTTTAAACCAAGTCTCACTGCCATAGTAGTTAAGGAATAGTTTGATATTTGGTAGGTATCTTTCAAAATTTTCCAGGGAATCAGACATGGCCTCAATTTCTTTAGAAATATTCAAAAAATTTTCTTCCATCTCATAAAAATTATCAGTGTTCTTCACGTTACCCCCACCTTTCTTTAATGATATACATTTGATGATTATTTTATTGCGCTAATGATAGTGGTAATTGTTGGTACGATTGAAATGATCGTATAAACTTGGACAAAATAAGCAATAGGTTCCTCCCATGAAGGAGGTGCAATTAAAGCAATAAAGTAGAGTATAATAATAAAAATAAGATTTGTTAAAATCCTAGATAATGCTAGGCGCCAGCCTATTTTCTGTTTAAAATTAAATGTTTGTTGCCAAAATTGGATAAGTGATCTCATGATAAAACGCCTTTCTAAATATGAATGCATAACTAAAAAAAGCATAAACTAAAAATATACAGCAAGCAACAAAATTATTTATGATCACTGATTCACAATATATTTGCATTTAAATATATAAGGAGTAAAATTATAGATAAGGAGGGATTATGATGACTGATAATAAATTTCTGACTGGTAATGTAGATAACGACAAAAAGCCGTATATTATAGATGTTGAAAAAGAAACGTTAGAGAATACAAATTTTCGTACGACGATTTGGACAGGTAACAAGTTGCAGTTGACTGTTATGGAAATTCCTGTAGGCGGTGATATTGGTTTAGAAGTACATCATGAAAGTGATCAATTTATCCGTATCGAGCAAGGTGAGGGTCTTTGCCAGATGGGTCCTGCTGAGGACGATTTATCCTTTGAACAAAAAATTGGAGAAGATGAAGCAGTCTTTGTGCCACTAGGTTTATGGCATAATATCACCAATCGGGGGAGTGTACCGTTAAAACTGTACACCATTTATGCTAGCCCTGACCACGTACCTGGTACTGTTCATGGCACTCAAGAAGATGCTGAAAGCGATCCAAATGAATAAAACAAACATGAAATGCATCAAAAGTACAAACAATAGTTAAACCAAGAAAACCGATGACTTTAAAGGCGTTATCGGTTTTTTTTATGCTAGAAATCAACCAGTCTCTATAAAAAGATATTCCTTTACATATATCAATCAATGTATAGTACGGTACTTCTAAAAAATTGTTGTAGGGTGAAACTAGCAATTTAATTAAATTTTCATATATAATAATATTATGCAAAAAGATAAGGAGTGTGCTACATGCCATTAGTTAGAATCGATCTTTTAGAAGGTAGGACTGCAGAATTTAAATCACAACTAGGTGAGTTAGTTTACGAATCTATGCTTGAAACAGTTGGCATTCCTGAAGAGGATAAGTTTGTGGTTGTTAATGATTTAAAAGCTGAAGAACTGATATTTTCTACCAACTACCTAGGTATTGACCGTACAGATGGTATCGTGATCATTCAAATCACGATGAATGAAGGGCGTACAACTGAGGTGAAAAAAGCTTTATACAAGACAGTTGCTGATAAATTAAATAGCCAATTAGATATTCGCAAAGAAGATGTCTTTATCAACTTAGTAGAAGTAAATAAAGAGAACTGGTCCTTTGGTAATGGTATTGCACAGTACGCAGAATAAGTAGCATTACTACAAGTATATAATAGCCATACCCTAGCTATCCCCATCTTTTTTTGAGATAGCTAGGGTATCTGTTATCTTAACCCAGGAGGGATTACCATGTATTACAAATCATCTTACACCTCACCACTTGGTCAAATGACTATCGTGAATGATGAACATGCGATTAAAGGATTGTGGTTTAGTGATCAAAGATACTTTGGTGGTAAATACGATTTACAGACTATGATAGAAGGAGAAACGCCAGTGACAAAGCAAGTCAAAAATTGGTTAGACGCTTATTTTGCTGGTGAGAACCCAACTCTTGACCCAAACATTTTGGCCCCAGAAGTAACGTCTTACCGTAAGCAAATCCTGAACGCACTGATTAATGTCCCTTACGGCCAAACGACTAGCTATAAGGAATTAGCTGATAAAGTTGCTTTAAACACTCTTGGGAAAAGAGGCTCAGCTCGTGCAGCTGGCGGTGCTGTTGGCCACAATCCCATTTCGATTCTAATTCCATGTCACCGGGTTGTAGCCACTAACGGTGCATTAACTGGTTATGCAGGTGGTATCGACCGCAAAATTGCCTTGCTGGCTTTAGAAGGCTTTGACCAATCCAAGCTAGATAACCACCAAGTATAGGTGTGACGCTCATAGGAACCCATTAATTTTTACATGAAGATGCAAAGAAAAATACCACATAACGGCAAAATAATTTAGGGTGAGATGATGGATAAATTAGCTATTAGAAAATTATATGATACTTTACTGAAAGAAATGGGGCCACAAGGATGGTGGCCTGCTGAATCTAAGGTAGAAATTATCTTGGGGGCTATCCTTGTTCAAAATACCAACTGGCGTAACGTTGAAAAGTCCCTAAATAACTTGAACGCAGCTACTGACTTTTTGCCAGAAGAAATTTTAAAACTCCAACTGGAAGAATTAGAAACGTTGATTCGACCAAGTGGATTCTACCGCAACAAGGCGCGAGCAATTCAAGCCAGTTTCCAATGGTTTGATAACCACAAATGGGATTATCAAGCCATGGAGTATGAATACGGAAAACAGTTGCGAAGTGAAATCTTGAAATTACAGGGGGTAGGGTTTGAAACAGCTGACGTATTTCGCGTTTTTATATTTGACCAACCAGCGTTTATCGCTGATGCCTACGCTAGGCGGTTATTCAGTTGGTTGACAGGCAATTCGTACACAACCTATCAAAGCCTTTACCAAGAGATTAACCTACCGGATGACTTCACTTATGAAGAAGCCCAGGAATTCCATGGCTTAATTGATGAGTTTGGCAAACTATACTTGGGTAAAAATGGCCAAGTGAAGGGAAATTTTTTATCCAATCACCCATGATAAATACTCTATAGTATATATTTTTAATTTAAAAAATACATTTGGGTTTACATTTTCTTTTTAATACCGTATGATATCACCATAAACATTCAAATAAAATCTTCAGGGCAGGGTGTAATTCCCGACCGGCGGTAAAGTCCGCGACCCCCTTTAATTAGGGGTTGACTCGGTGTAATTCCGAGACCGACAGTAGAGTCTGGATGGAAGAAGAGTAGAATTAAAATAAACGAATACTATAAGTCTATAGTTTATTTGTGTGCCCTAGGAATCTTATTTCTAGGGCTTTTTTTCGTCACTCTGACTGGATTATTTGTTGTTTAGAGAAAGGATGAGTGAATGAAAGACTATATGCAAGAAGCACTTGACCTAGCCAAATTAGGACAGGGGTGGACAAGGTCTAATCCTATGGTTGGTGCAGTTATCGAAAAAAATAGCCAAATCATCGGTCGAGGCTATCATCAGCAGTATGGTGGTTTGCATGCGGAAAGAGAAGCCTTAAAGGATGCCAGCGAACAAGGGCATGATGTAAAAGGGGCAACTATGTACGTAACCCTTGAACCCTGCTGTCATTTTGGTAAAACGCCGCCTTGTACGCAAGCTATTATCGAAGCGGGTATTGAAAAAGTGGTAGTTGCTGCAATTGATCCGAATCCATTAGTTGCTGGAAAAGGCATCCAGGAATTAAGAAACTACCATATTGAAGTAGAAACGGGTCTTTTGGCTGAAGAAAGTGAAGACCTTAACCGTAAATTCAATTACTTTATGACTCATCAACGCCCCTATGTCACCATGAAATATGCCATGACCCTAGATGGTCGAACGGCCGCCTATACTGGGGATTCCCAGTGGATAACGGACAAAATTGCACGAGAGCATGTGCATTACCAACGCCACAGTAACCAAGCCATTATGGTTGGCATAGGGACTGTACTTGCTGATGACCCATCGTTAACAGTTCGAATTGAAGACTTTGAGGGGATTAATCCTATCCGTATTGTTTGTGATACTAACTTGAAGCTCCCCTTAACCAGCCAATTAGTGGCGACAGCGAAGGAAACGCCCACAATTATTGCGACAACTAATCAGAATCTACAAGATCACCAAGCCTATCAAGCAGCTGGCTGTCAGCTATTGGTTGTGAATGCGAAGAATGACAAGGTAGATTTAGTGGATTTAATCACACATCTAGGTCAACAAGGTATTCAAAGTATTTATGTTGAAGGTGGACCAAAACTAAATGCTTCGCTACTTGAAGCTGGTTTAATCCAGGAAATCCACACGTATATTGGACCCAAAGTCATTGGTGGTTTTGACCAGTATAGTCCTATCAGTGGTTTTGGTTTTCCGCAGATGGACCAAGCACTTACAAGTAATGTTCAGGCAATCACACCATTAGGTAAAGACATTTTGATAGAAAGTAGGGTGGATTAAATGTTTACAGGAATTATCGAAGATATTGGCCACATTAAAAGTATCGAGGCTATCAACAATGATGCAGGACTTCTTTTAACCATTGCATCAAGAAAAATAGTATCCGATGTCAATCTAGGGGACTCTATTAGTGTGAACGGTATTTGTCTTACCGTGACGAATTACACTGATACGAATTTTCAAGTTGAAGTGATGCCAGAAACGATTGCGAAAACGTCTTTAGAAGGAATTGCTAACAATAGCCGCGTGAATCTGGAACGGGCGATGAAGGCAAATGCAAGATTTGGTGGTCATATTGTAAGTGGCCATATTGATGGTATTGGTAAAATCACCGCAATTGAGGCGGATGGTATCGCTAATTGGTACACGATTCAAACAAGTAAACCATTAATGCGCTATATCATCATGAAGGGGTCTATTGCTATTGATGGCACAAGTTTAACGGTTGCTGGCGTTGAAGGAGATACATTTAAAGTATCAATCATTCCTCACACGAGTGAACAAACAATTTTTTCAACCTATCAAGTAGGAACTATAGTGAATTTAGAAAATGATATTGTCGGCAAGTATATTGAGCAATTTACAGTGAAGGAGCGGGTATAGATGGATTTTTCAACAATCGAAGACGCATTAACAGCTTTACAAGCGGGTCAAATTATCATGGTTTTGGATGATGAGAATAGAGAAAATGAAGGAGACTTGATTTGTGCAGCTGAGTTTGCAACAACAGCTAATATTAATTTTATGGCGACTCATGCTAAAGGGCTAATTTGCCAGCCAATGAGTCAAGCAGTAGCTAGTCGGTTGAATTTATCGCCAATGGTGAATGATAATACAGACCCACATACAACCGCATTTACGGTATCCATTGATCATAAAGAGACAAGTACAGGTGTATCCGCAGTTGAACGTGGGTTAACCATGCGTGAAGCAGCAAATCCGGCTAGCCAACCCAGCGACTTTAACCGTCCGGGCCACGTTTTCCCATTGGTGGCGAAAGAAAATGGTGTCTTGGAGCGAAATGGTCATACAGAAGCAACGGTTGATTTGATGAAATTAGCTGGACTGAATCCAGTGGGTGTTTGTGTAGAAATTATGCGCGAAGACGGTACAATGATGCGCCAAGCCGAATTGCTTGAGCAAGCAGAGAAATGGCAGATGCCAGTCATCACCATTAAAGGCTTACAAGACTACCGGTTAAAAACTGAGCGTCATACCCACCATGTATCACAAGCTAAAATGCCGACAAAATTTGGTGAATTTACTATCCATACTTTTATCAACGATGTAGATAATCAAGAACATGTAGCTTTGGTAAAAGGGGATGTTTCAGGTAAGGGACAGATCCTAACGCGTTTGCATTCTGAATGTTTAACGGGAGATGTATTGGGATCAAACCGGTGTGACTGCGGAGAGCAATTACATGAAGCCCTGCGGAAAATCAATGAAGCTGGCCAAGGCGTTCTCTTGTATTTAAGACAGGAAGGTCGCGGTATTGGCTTAATCAATAAAATAAAAGCCTACCAGTTACAAGAAGAAGGACTGGATACTGTAGAAGCCAACCATGCCCTAGGATTCCCAGATGATTTAAGGGAATACCATACGGCTGCGCAAATGTTGGAGGAACTGGGTGTGACATCCATTGACCTGATGACCAACAACCCAGATAAAATCGCACAATTAGAAGCATCTGGTATCCAAGTAGCCAACCGTGTGAGTATTGAAATGGCTGCTAATCCGGATGATGAAAACTACTTAATCACTAAAAAAGTAAAAATGGGTCATTTATTAGACTTATAAAATATGGAGGAAAATAGCATGAATATTATTCAAGGAAAATTGTACAACGGAGAAGATGTTAAAATTGGGATTGTCATTGCACGATTCAATGATTTTTTAACTAAAAGCTTACTAAGTGGTTGTGAAGATGGCCTTACGCGTTCAGGCGTTTTGACAGAAAATATCGACGTTGCTTGGGTGCCGGGGGCCTATGAAATCCCGCTTACAGCCGCAACGATGGCTGAAACAGGTAAATATGATGCAATCATTACACTGGGTGCTGTGATTAGAGGGGCTACAAGTCACTTTGATGTGGTAGTTAATCAAACATCAAGCGGGGTATCTCAAGTAGGTTTAACCCATAAATTACCGGTCATTTTTGGTGTCTTAACCGTTGAAAACATCGAACAAGCTATTGAACGCTCTGGTACTAAAGCTGGTAACCTTGGGTTTACTTATGCAACGAATGCTATTGAAATGATTAATTTATTCAAGGAAATTAAACAACAATAGGTCATCAATCCATATGAAAATATCTCTAACAGTACAAGACTAGCTTTAATTTTAAATCATGGTAAGATGGATGTTGGAACAATAAAGCGCATTCAATTATCATATCTTTCTGATGATTTGCGTAAAAAGCTTAAGGAGACTTCATATGACGATTCAATTTAAACAAACATTAGCGCCAACCAAGGATAATTCTGGAAAACCTATCATTTTAAGTGACGCTACCTTCGCTCAACGCAAGGAGAAAGTCCTTCAGTTAATGCGAAAATATGACTTCTCATCATTGATGATTTACGCAGACAAGGAACACGGTAGTAATTTTGAATATTTAACTGGCTTTATTCCACGATTTGAGGAAGCTATCCAAGTAATAAACCAAGACGGGACGTCGACATTGATTTTAGGTAATGAGAATTTCAATAAGACTAGTATGGCACGTACACAAAGCGAAGGCGTTCTTTGTCCATTCTTTTCTTTACCAAACCAACCTATGGATTTCACTAAAACTTTCGCTGACTATTTAAAAGATATTAAAGTAGATGATTCTAAACGAATTGGATTAGTAGACTGGAAGCTTTTATCTAATGATATGACTAACTTCCACAACCATCATTCAATACCAGCATTTATTGTGGATGGTATACAAGAAGTTTTCGGTTCTGACAAGGTAGTGAATGCAACCCAACTATACATGCATCCAAAAGAAGGTGCTCGTGTAACAAACAACGCAGAGGAAATCGCTCGTTATGAATACGGAGCTTCCCTTGCATCTGATGCTGTCCTTGAAGCAATGAACCAGCTAGCCGTTGACCAAAGTGAGTTAGAAGCAGGTAATCACTTAAATCGCGATGGTCAATATCCTTCTGTTGTGACCATTGCAGCCTTCGGTGATCGTTTTAAAGACGCTAATATTTATCCAACTGATAACACGTTAAATGATGGCGATAAAGTTGCATTAACTGTAGCCTATAAAGGTGGCTTGTCTAGCCGTTCTGGCTATGCAGTGAAAGATGAAAGTCAGCTCGCTGAACGTGATCCAGGATACTTAGAAGAAGTCGTTTACCCCTATTTCCAAGCTTATAAATGGTGGTTAGATAATTTAACTATCGGGAAAAAGGGTGGCGACTTCTACCAAGCGTTCAGTGAGTTTTATCCGCAAGCTACTTATGGCTGGAACTTGTGCCCGGGGCATTTAGTAGCTGACGAAGAATGGCTAAGCTCACCATTTTATAAAGACTCTGATGCAACAATTCAAAGTGGCTACATCTTCCAACTAGACTTTATACCTTCACAAGCGAACCATAATGGTGTTTCAGCTGAATCGACGATTGCGGTTGCTGACGCGGCACTACGTGAAGAGATTAAGATTAAACAACCAGAACTTTGGTCAAGAATCTCTAAGCGGAAGGATTATCTAAAAGAAGCATTAGGTTTAGCGTTACCAGAACATTTATTACCATTAGCGAGTACTTTTGCCTACTATAGACCATTCTTATTAGACAAAAAAACTGCTATCTACTTTGGATAAAAAAATTCCCCTCAAGATTGGTTGCCAAACTTGAGGGATTTTTGTCTATTTTTTAAGTGAATAATGACGGACTATCCATACTGAATTGCCATAAAGATGTTAATATATGTATAATATTATAAATAAATTGGAGGGTTATGCTCTTGGACGAACAGATTGAATTATTATTTACCATCGATGAAGGCTATTTAAATCCCTTAAAAGTGGCATTAACATCGATTCGCCAAAATAATCCAGGCCAAGCCATCCGTATTTGGCTGATTCATGAATCAATTGCAATGCAAACTATTCGCGAATTGCAGAAGTTAACGGATTATTTACAGTTTGGTTTTGAAGCGATTGAAATTGATGGCAGTCGATGGAATAGCGCTAAAACTGAAGATAGGTACCCAAAAGAGATGTACTTCCGCTTGCTTGCGGGTGAAATATTACCTAAAGAAATGAAACGTGTGATTTATTTAGATCCAGATATTTTGGTGGTTAACCCTTTATTAGAGCTGTGGCAAACAGATTTAGAAGGTCATATGCTAGCAGCCGCTACACATGTTGGGTTGACGGACGTTTCTACTCGAGTAAACCAAATGCGACTTGACGTTGACCATGCATACTATAATTCTGGTGTGATGGTGATTGATTTAGATAAAGCTAGAGAAATTGTCAAATGGTCAGATATTGCGCGAATGATTGAAAAATATAATCTGTTACTCTTCTTACCTGACCAAGATATTCTAAACCATTTGTATGGTAAATATACGAAGGAAATACCCGAAGAAATTTGGAATTATGATACCCGTAAATATATGCGCTATTTTACCAAAAGTCTTACCCAACACGATATTCACTGGGTTATGGCCAATACCTCTATCCTTCATTTCTGTGGCGGACCAAAACCATGGGACGATAAACATGACAATCGGTTTACCAGTCTTTACCTTAACTATCAAAACCAATTGAAGCGTATCGAATCGGTGATTAAGTAATTTAAAATAAGTAATTTTCATTACCTATGGTGGTTAAATTCTTATTTATTATCGTCAAATCAGGCTTATACACTTTGGTATCCAATAAAAAATCCCCAGAAGTAAGCGTATGTCTGCGTACTTCTGGGGATTCTTTTTTTATAGGATAAATAATCCAATTAATCGACTGATTTTAATGCTTCTAGCATATCGACGTGTTGTAGGCGTTTATAAATGATATAGGCTAGAACGGCTGTAATTGATCCGATAATAACAGCTGGAACAATAAAGCTTGTCGCTGCTAGTGCAGGGTTAAACATTACATCAGCAGGTGGAACGATTCGAATAATATATTGATGGAGCATTTCACCAATACCGAAACCTACTAGTATACCTAGGGCAGTTAAAACGATTGTTTCACGGTAAATATATAAGGTAACTTCATTATCAAAGAAACCAAGTACTTTGATAGTAGATAATTCACGCATCCGTTCAGAAACATTAATATTCGTTAGGTTATATAGGATAACGATACCTAGTAAACCAGCAACAACAATTAGAACAGTCATGATTTTATCCAATGAATGAACAATTGTATCGATTTGATTCATTAGGGTAGTGTTTTGTACTACACCGGCAACACCGTCTAATTCAATGAATTTTGCAGCTTGATTTTCTGTGTTGTTAATTGAATCATCTTTTAAGTTGACTAGATAAGCATTAGATTGGTAATCCTCACCGTAAATTGTTTCATAAACTTGTGGACTAGCGAAGACAAAGTGACCAATATACATTTCTGTAATTCCTGATACTTTCATTTCACGGTCTTTACCGTTCGTATCTTGAAGTGTAATTGTATCACCCACTTCAGCATCTAATAGGCTGGCTAGTCGTTCAGAAATGACTACGCCATCATCTGGTAAGTTTAGCGTTTCATCAGAACCACGTTCAGTTAATTGAATATAGTCTGAAAATTCATCTATATTTTCTGGGGAAATTAAAGTAATATCTTGTGTATCGTTTTGTTTTCCACCGACAGTTGTTAGCTCTTGATATTCTACTTCACCGAATTGATCAATGTCTTGAGAAGATAAAGTATCCTTAATCTCACCATTTTGTTGATCAGAGACATAATCATTTTCCGCTACAATCATATCGTAATGGATTAATTCACCAAATTGACGTTGGTTAATTTCGCCAATAGATGTTTGTACGCTAAGCCCTGAGAATAATAAGGCAGTAGCACCGGCAACACCAAAGATTGTCATTAGCATCCGTTGTTTATAACGGAAGATGTTTCTTGCTGTTACTTTGTGGGTGAAGGACATCCGGTTCCAAATTGGTGTAATCCGTTCTAATAAAATCTTAGATCCAGCGCTAGGTGCTTTTGGTAAAAGCAGTTGCGCAGGTTGTTCTTGTAATTCTCTCTTCGCTACTAAGTAGGCTGGTAAAACAGCTGCTAATAAGGCTAAAAGAATGGCAACCAAGGAAATTGCCCAGTGGAAGTGTAATTCAATGGCTGGCAAGGTATAGCTTGCACTATAAGCATTGTAAACAATATAAGGGAGTAGGGTGTGTCCTAAGATAATCCCTAAAATAGTACCAGATAAGCTGGCGGTTAAACCGTAGAAAGTAAATTTCTTAATAACGTCTTGGTCATCATAACCTAGGGCTTTCAAGGTACCTGATTTAGTCCGTTCTTCGTCTACAAAGCGTGTCATGGTAGTAAAGGTAACTAGTGCAGCAACGAAGTATAAGAAGATTGGGAAGATATTTGCTAGGGAATCTACAATATTTGAAATGGTACTATAGATTTTATACCCATCGCTACCTGGAATCTCCCGACGACTATTTACGGAATAAGTTGGTAGGGATAAATTATCCACCATTTCTTGTGCTTCGGCTAGTTCATCTTCTTTGTCTGCTATCTCATCTTCAGCATCCGCTTTGGTTTTAGCGAATTCAGCGGCTTTATCTTCGTATTCTGCCTGACCCTCCGCAAGACTTTCTTTGGCATCTGCAATTTGGGCTTCAGCATCCGCAGATTCAGTTGCTAATTGGTCTTCTGCTTGGGCTAATTCCGCTTCTTTATCAGCTAATTCCGCTTTTGCTGCGGCTAACTTATCTACATTCGCTTGGTATTCCGCTGATTTCTTATCTAATGTCTCTACACCAGCAGTCCATTGTGCTAGACCCTCATAGTAAGTATTTAAACCGTCATTATAAGATTGGATACCGGCATTGTATTTGGATAAGCCATCTTGGTATGCCGCTTCTTTTTCTTGTAAGAGGGCTTCATTCTCGCTTAAGCTAGCAGTTGCTGCTTCAATTTGAGCTTTACCATCATCAATTTTGGCTTGATTGCTAGATAATGCAGCATTACCATCACTTAATTGTTTGTTAGCAGTATCTAATTGTGCTTTAGCACTGTTTAATTGTTCTTGGCCAGCATCTAGTTGACTTTTAGCACTTTCTAATGCTGATTTTTGTTGGTCTAACTCAGCTTGACTAGCCTCTATTTTTGCCATTCCAGGAGTGTATGTTGAATTCATGAAGGATTCATATTCACTTTGGCTAGCATCTAATTCTTCTTGTAGGTCAGCAATTTGTGCTTGTAAATCAGCAGTATCAGCTTCATTTAAATCACCTGCATCTAATTTATTTTGTAGGCTAGTGATTTGTTCTGTTAAAGCTTGGATACCCTTTTCATAATTTGCTTTTCCATTTGCCAATTCTTGATTGTTTTGATCAAGTTGATTTTGTGCGCCTTCTACTTGACTGGCTTTTGCTTCGTAGTCAGCTTGTTTTTCCTCAAAAGCATTTAAGTTTTGAGTATATTCACTGTATTTGTTATCATACTCAGCTTGTTTGCTTTCAAGTGTTGCGTTTGCTTCGGCGATTTTTGCCTCAGCGCTATTTATTTGGGCTTTCTTTTCAGCTAATTGACTATAACCATTAGCAATCGCCGTTTGACCTTGGTCTAATTGGCTTCTTGCGGTAGTTAACTGATTTTGACTATCATTTAACTGTTTCTTTGCTTGGTTTAATTTAGCTTTACCATCTTGGAGTTGGTGCCACTTTTCGTCCAATGTAGCTTGCCCATTAGCTAACTGCGTTTTAGCAGCATCTAATTGTGCTTGACTATCATCAATTGTAGTATGGGCATTCGCAATTTGATTGGCACCATCATTAATTTGTGTAGTGGCGTCAGCTACTTTAGTGTCTAATTGATTTTGTGCATCTTCAATTTCAGCTTGACCATCAATTAATTGTTGTTTGGCATCATCTAGTTGTGCTTGTCCATCTGCCAATTTCTTCTTGGCATCATCAATTTGTTTTTGGCCATCATCAATTTCCGATTGATAATCATTTTTAATTGTTTCAAGACGATTTTCTGGTTGGTTTGCTAAGGCATCATCTAAATCATCTTTGTGAACTTGAAGTCTTTCAGTGTAAGTATCTGAATAAGGATCGATATTGATTAAATCATCGAATCTTAATCGAGCCAGCATGTAGACATCTGAATCAAACGCAGATTCAGGAACAATCGCGTAACCTTTTAAGGCGCCAGTTCCGGCTGTAGAAGCACCTTGGTTTAGATTGGATAAAATCTCACCAGAATAAACAAAACCGACAATTTCATAGGTGTCTTCTTTTAGTACAGTATCACCAGAGGCATCTGCCTGTTCTGACAGGTCAATTTTATCACCTACTTGATATTGATCATCAAAGCTTGCATCTATCGCTATTTCATTACTTGCTTTAGGTAATTGACCTTCCACTAATTCATAATCAGAGATATCTTCTCCCATTGAGAATACGCGAATAGCCGTATGGCTATCATCAATTGTGACATCTTTTAAATAGCCATATTCAATATCTGCCAAGCCCGAGGTTTTATCCAAGATGTCAACATCATCATCATCAATACCCATTGAACCAATTACAGTAATATCTGAGACGTTTAAATCATCAAAATAATGTTCACCAGTTGTTCGCATATCTGGTCCAGTCACTTTTAAACCAATTAAGGCAAAAGAACCTATCAACATTAACCCCATGATAGAGAAAAATCTACCTTTTGATTTAGTAATTGATTTTCGAATATCCTTCCATAACATTTTCTTTTTCATGTTTATTTGTCACCTACCATTCGATATCTGAGATATTTTCAGGTGAATCATTCACTTCAATGGATTCCACTGTAGCATTACGCATGTGAATAACTCTATCAGCAATAGGTGCAATGGCTGCATTATGTGTCACGATAACTACAGTAGCACCATTCTTGCGACTCATATCTTGTAAGATTTGTAAGACTTGTTTACCTGTTTCAAAGTCTAAAGCACCTGTTGGCTCGTCACATAATAAGATTTTTGGTTTTTTAGCAACCGCTCTAGCAATAGAAACGCGTTGTTGTTCACCACCGGATAATTGTGCAGGGAAGTTGTCGATCCTCTCACCTAAACCTACACCCTCTAATACCTCGATAGGATCACTCGCATCTTTAACTATTTCAGAAGCCAACTCTACATTCTCCTTAGAAGTCAAGTTAGGCACTAAATTATAAAATTGAAATACGAAGCCTACATCCTCTCGGCGGTATTTGGTTAATTGCTTTTTGTTATAAGTAGCAATGTCATTGCCATCAATGATGACTTGTCCTTCATCATTCGAATCCATGCCTCCAAGAATATTTAGCATGGTAGATTTTCCGGCACCGGATGACCCTAAAATAATGGCTAATTCACCTTTTTCAATTGAAAAATTCACATCATTATTCGCGGTGATGACATTCTCACCCATTTTATAATGTTTAGAACTATTAATAACCTCTATGTAACTCATTTTCATTTCCTTCCTTATAAATATAAAATGATTGCCCAAGTAAATGAACAACGTGTTGATTTATTCACTTAGAGAGTATATAATGATTGTGCAAGAGATTCAATAAACAAAATACAAAAAAGTGTTGATTTTATAACAAAATTTGTCAATTAATCTATTCAAAGAAAGTAGGATAATCAATGAGCCGTAAGATGGAAACAAAAGAAAAAATTAAAGCAGCCTTTATTGATTTAGTACATGAAAAGGGATTTGAGGCGATGACTGTGAGTGATATCGCCAGAAGATGTGACATTAATCGCGGAACCTTTTATCTACATTATGTAGACAAGTATGACTTAATGAATAAGTTAGAAGAAGAAGTGATGTTTGACTTAGAGGCGATTATTTTAAAGGATTCGGATCATAAAGAAGCCAAGGAATCTTTAGAATTGATTCCATATGATGAAATTTTAGAAGCCTTAGTCTATGTTAAAGGTGAATTTGACTTTGTAAAAGCTATTGCAAGCCCAGGTGGGGATCCCAATTTCATGCAAACCTTAAAGTCTATTATTGGACAGCTGATTGATATAAAGGTAAAGCAGTCTAATCGCGTAAAGTTTGAGAAACTAGACCTGCCTGAAGACTATGCGATTGAAATCTTACTATCATCTATTGTGGGGATTATGACGTTGTGGATTAAAAAAGATGGAAAAGAGTCACCGGAAGAAATTGCGCACATGATTACCAAAGCAAAACTATTGCCGCCATATGAACTGCTAATGTAGAAAAATATACAGGATAAAGTACTGATCGTCATTTTTAATGGATATCTATCCTTTTTCGATGATATAAAAAAATAAAGCCAGTAAACCATGATGAACATGATTACTAACTTTATATCATTTTTCTAACACATATGTTTTCTAAAGAAACCAATTTGATCTAGGTTACAGTATTTTGCAACACCGGATTTTTGATCAATGTGAAATACATGGTTTAGTTCAGAACCATCAGTGTTTCTATAGATTTTAAAGTAGACTTCATTCCCTTTAGAAATTAAAAATTGGCCAAATTGGATAGCAGTTTCTTTTAGGAAATCATGGCTTGATGTCATGACAAAAGCAGGGGGAAAGTTGGTAGTGATGTATTGTTCAACGGGTAGCTGAGCTTTGAGTTGATCAGTCATTTTTCCATCGAGGTAATAAGGAAAATCATCAGCGGAACCGATATTATTGCCGATGTAATAGGCACCACAATTTAAACCAACAGCGTTAAATTGGATGTTAGGTACTTGAAAGTCAAATAAATTTTGATAATTAGGATTTGAAGCAATTGTAGCGTACTGTTGAGTGAGTTGACCACCTGCAGAATCGCCCAATAAAAATAAATTGTCTAAATCAATGTAGTATTCTTCGCTATTTGCAGTCATCCATTCAGACAGCGAAGACTAAGCTTAATCATTACAATAATAAAAGACGAAATGCACTTTTCTTGAAGCGCATTTCGTCTTTTTTCGCGTATATACAACTTGTAGGGCGGATTACTCACCAACCATACCATCGCCGTCACGGTCGTCCATATATGGATACAACCAATGGTCTGAATAAATAGGCATTGAAAATCCTGCTGCTTTGGCTTCTTTAATGGTTACCTGACCGTTGCCATTGGCATCAACCGAACTGACATCACCGCCGGAAGCGGGCGCTGTGGTAGCGGGTGCACTTTCGGCTGCAGGGGCAGTTTCAGAAACGGTTGAAGATTGGTTTAAGTTTGGTAATGATTCATCTTGTGTTGGGCCTTCAGGTCCTACTGATGAGCCGTCTGCATAGTTGATTTCAACGTCTGGTTGGATGTTTGGTACATAGATATTGAATTGGATAGTCGCCCCGTTATCTTCAATAGAGAAACCTTCCATGTAAACACCGGATGCCAGTAGGTTATCCCCTTCGAATGCTGGTGTAATGCGGTAGCGGACATGGTTTTCTGTTTGCTCAATATAGTTAGCCACAAAGTTTTCAAATGGCAACATCCCTTCAGTATTAAACCATCTAGTCCCAGTCATCAAGTTGCGGGCATTGGCATCTTCACCAGTTAGTTGGTGGCCAATCAAATGAGATCGGTTATACAACCAACCACCTGAAACGTTGGCATACTTAGCTTGTTGCCAGCCAGTGGGTTTGATATCTGAAATATCACCACGTTCTGTAGTAGGCATCAGTTCGACTCCGAGGACAGCGTTTGCGGCGGTTACCCGACCTAAACTATCCAGTTCACCATATGATTCGTAGGCTTCAGTCGATGTAATATCCGCATTTGTAAAGTAAGGGATATTATCGTTAATTTCTATATAAGTTTGCCCAACTGGTACTGTACGTACTTTTGTGAATTCAGCGCTTGCTTGGCTGGCAATTTCACTTTCGGCTTTTGCTTTAGATTCAGTTGCTGCCTTTTCTTTAGACTCTGATTCAGCACGTTTCATAGAAGAGGCTTGGCGTGCACTTGATTCAGCGGCTAATTTTTTGTCATAAGATTCCTTGGAGGATTTTTGTGACGCATCTTTAGCGGACTTAGCAGCCGCTTCTTCGGCCGCTGATTCAGAAGCCTCATCGGAATCCTTATCAGAAGCTTGATCTGAGGTTATGACTTGTTCTTGTGGTTGAAGGTCAGTTTGATCGGCTTCGGTTTCACCTGTGTCTATTGAAAAGATGACAATCGTACCGATTAATGCAGCTGCTGAGGCAATCAAGCTGTTTCTCAACCATTGATTATTTGGCTTAATCTTGTAGAAAAACAAGGCCAGAATAGGCGCAACAACTAAAATGAATGGTGATAACAAGATAAATATTATCAGTAAAGCCAAGTAAGCCAACAAACGTAACCAGTTAATATTCTTTTTCTTCATTATTTATATTTCTCCCAAAAGTATCTATTCTTTCCCATATTGCCTAACATTATATCGGCCGTCATTCTAAACTGCAATGATTATCGTTCTTTTATTTACAAAATGTAAAATAGATAAAATTATTTCTCGTCAAGAGTTTACAAAATCAATGTCTGTAGTCTTTTTACAATAATCATCAGGCAAATTTCTGGTATGATACTTGTAATAGAAAGTCGATTGAGGTGAAATCATGTTAGCGAAAGAAGAATTACCGGTATGTCCAGTAGCGACAACGGTCGATTTAATTGGGAATAAATGGAAGGTTTTAATTATTCGAGAATTATTAAAGGGAACTTACCGTTTCAATGAACTGCACCGGTCTATTGAAGGAATCAGTCAGAAAGTCTTGACGGAAAACCTGCGCAAGTTGGAGTCAGACGGGATTATCCAGCGGACCGTCTATGCAGAAGTGCCGCCGAGAGTGGAGTATTCCTTGAGTGAATTGGGGGATACTTTAAGACCTATTATTGAAGTGATGCGTGCCTGGGGGAACGATTATTTGAACGGTAACCTGCCTGGAATTGAAAATACAGAAAAAAATTAAAAACTTTTTTGCTGGCAATGCCTTGGTATCTGTCATTACTTACCAATAAGTAAGTAGCTAAGGAAAAAGTGCCTACTTTTAGTAAGTGGATTTTCATGGTTAAATATACCTATCAACAAGTAACCAATAAACTTACAAATGAAAGAGGTATATAAACATGGCAAATATTACAGTATTCGGTAAAGGTAACATGGGTTCAGCAATCGGTGGCTTATTCCAAGAAGCAGGAAACGACGTCGCTTACATCGGTTCTCAAGACGGTAAACAAGCATTAGGCGACATTGTTGTATTGGCAGTGCCTTACGCAGCAGTAGATGGCATCATCTCTAACTACGTTGACGAATTAGCAGGCAAAATCATCGTTGATATCACTAACCCAGTAAATTTCGACACTTTCGATGGTTTAGTTGTGCCAGCTGACTCCTCAGCAGCCCAAGAAATCCAAGCAAAAGTAAGTGGTGCGAAAGTTATCAAAGCTTTCAACACAAACTTTGGGACTACATTAGCTTCTAAACAAGTTGGCGACAATACGACAACAGTTTTAGCAGCTGGTGAAGCAGACGCTAAAGCAACCTTCAAAGATGCATTAGAAGGTAGTGGCTTGAACTTTGTAGACGCAGGTGAATTATCACGTGCTCGTGAATTAGAAGCAATCGGCTTCCTACAAATCACATTAGCAGCCCGCGAAGAAATCGCGTGGACAGCAGGATTTGCAGTAGTTAAATAAGGCGAGTGGTGAGAAAAGTCGTTTAGACTCGATGGGCTGGACCAAAAGTCGAACAATTACTGTCAAGTAATTGGCGTATTTTGGGAAGCATTGGAAGAGTTTGACTTTTCAAGCCGATATTTAGACTGGAATTAGTTATAAAAATATTATAGATTTAACACAACCACCAACGACTCAGTTAATACTAGCTTGTTGGTGGTTTTTATTTTGCCACATCCACAAAAAATAAGCCGTAACACCCGGGGTAGTGGGTTTCACGGCTTTTAGGGGTAGGTATTTTAATCTAGTTGATCACTTTATTTGGATCAAAGTCGGTGTGTGTATTGGCTGTTTGCGTAGATTGTTTTTCATTGTAATTATCTAATAAGGACATGGCAATCGTCGTCAAGACACCAATTACAGCTGCGTCATCCACAAATCCCAAGGGACCGAAGATATCTGGTAAGACATCAGCTGGTAAGACGGTATAAGCGAGTGCTAATCCAGTAATCGCCTTGATGTAGGTAGGTGTTTCCTTATTAAATAAGGCTTTGGCGAACTTGCCCAAGGTCATTTTTGATGTTTGTTTCATTGCGTACATCATCCTTTCTCATGTCTATATATTAAATGGAAAAGGGATTTGATGTATCCGTCCTAAGACCTAATTTAGAGATTTGTCTTCGTTAGGTCTAGATACATGATGTGCATGTCTACATAACGACCGTCTTTCACTTGGAAACCGCCTGGAATAGTTCCCACAATTTCAAAGCCAAATTTCTCGTAAGTATGGATAGCAGCCTTGTTTTCGGCCACAACCGCGTTAAATTGAATCCCTCTAAAACCGTGCATTTTAGCCGTTTCAATGGATTTTGCTACCAAGTCATTGATCAAACCTTGACCCCGGAAGGCTTTATTCACTGCGTAAGTCCCGTTGGCTATGTGACTTGCCCGACCTTCGTTATTTGCTTTAATCAGGTAGTAGCCAGCAATCTGATCATCCACCAACAAGACGTCAACTTGATTATAAGCAGCCAGTTTATTCTCAAATGCGGCACTTGAATAGAGGTCTAAACCTGGGAAGGCGACACCGTCCACCAAAATATCGTTCCATATTTCTCTAAGAACTTCCGTGTCGACTTGAGTGTAATTTTTAAAATTTTTCATACTTTTAGACCTCCAATAAATTTGTGTCGAATACTCACTATTATACCTATATCAATCACATGCTTACAATAGTGCGTAAACAAGAGCATTCATTAGAAGGACGATATGCCATCTATGGTTATGGTAGGTAAAGCATAAGACCTAAGGCTTTACTTTTTTAACTATCGTTCAAAAGTACCTCAAATTGAAAGGGTTGACATTCCTTTAAAAGATTGTTTGAATAGAGTTAATTCATAGAGACGTTTGGGGTGCTGTGACAGCTGAGAATATACCCATGGAACCTGATACAGTTAATACTGGCGAAGGAAAATGTAGTAAATATTGTCAAAAATATGATTCGTTTGGTTTTTTGCCTTGCTATCATTCATTTGGACACTATTTCCCCCCTTTTGTCGAATACTGACAGGAAAGGGGGCTTTTTTTGTTTTCCAAAAGGTGTCTAGATAATTGAACACCAATGATACTTCACCATATTGATTTAAAAGATGCGATATTGAAAGGATTTAAAAGATGACAATCGATTTGTATACATTGAAAGCTTTACCAACTTACGACAACCCCTTCCCATTAGCCAAAAGCCCGCTAATCCAGTGCTTAACCAATACCGTGACGGTGGAATCGGTGGCCAACGCCTTATTATATGTGGGGGCGGCACCAGTCATGGCAGACCAGGCAGCTGAGATGGAAGATTTCTTCAATCAAAACGATGGGGCCTTGATCAATATTGGGAGTTTATCGCCTGAAAAAATCCGCAACATTTTATTGGCTGCTAGAACAGCTGACGAAACAGACACGCCTTTCGTTCTGGATTTAGTGGGGGTTTCAGCCAGTCCCTTGCGTAACGACTTAGCCCAAGAAATCAGCGCATTCACACCAGATGTCATCAAAGGCAACTTGTCTGAAATGCGGGCTTTCTGTGGTTTAGGCTCAACTGGACGAGGTGTTGACGCAGGGGCCGATGACCAAAGTGAGGCGGCCTTAGTGGAATTGGGCCAAGCCATGCAAGAATGGGTGTCAGAGCATGTCGGTATAACTCTATTAGCAACAGGACCAGTAGACGTGGTCGCTGATGCGTCAGGCATTTACTACTTGAAGAATGGGGTAGAGAATCTTGGTCGCTTTACTGGGACTGGAGACATTGTCGGCGCCTTGATTACAGCCTTATTAGGAGCTGGTCAACCAGCCCTAGAAGCTGTCATTTTAGCGGTATCTTACTTCAATTTATGTGGTGAAAAAGCGGACGCAACAACACATGGTCTAGCCGATTTTAGACAAGCAACATTGAATAACCTGTCTCTATTGTTAGAAGACGATGAATGGGTAACAGGTATCAAGGGAGGTCAACTATAATGGATTACAGTTTATATCTAGTCACAGCAGGTTTTGATTACCAAGAAGACACCTTTTTACAAGTGGTTGAAGACGCAGTCAAGGCGGGGGTTACTTTGGTTCAATTCCGGGACAAAACGGCAACCAGCCGCGATGCTTACGCCTTAGCCCAAAAATTGAAAGCCATCACCGACCGATACGATGTACCCTTGATCATCAACGACCGGGTGGATTTAGCGCTAGCGATGGACGCAGCGGGTGTCCATATTGGCGACGACGAATTGCCGGTTGACGTGGTTCGGAAACTCATCGGACCAGACAAGATTTTAGGGGTCTCAACCAAAACCCTAGCGCGGGCAGAAGAAGCCTACCAACAAGGGGCGGACTATTTGGGTGTCGGGGCCATCTTCCCAACAACTACCAAGGATTCCAGCCTAGTAACAGTAGAAACTTTACAGACGATCAGCAGCCAAGTAGCTATCCCAGTTGTCGCAATTGGCGGCATTCAATTGGATAATATCAAAACATTAGCCGGTAGTGGGATTGCGGGGATTTCAGTAGTTTCTGAAATTATGTTGGCAGATTCGGTGACACAACGCGTAAGAGATTTAAAAGCTAAAGTAGCAGATATTTTGGAGGTGGACTAAATGGTAAATTCAACACCACAAGTAGTGACAATCGCTGGGTCTGACTCAGGTGGGGGCGCAGGGATTCAAGCCGACTTGAAAACTTTCCAAGCTCGCAAAGCCTTTGGTATGTCGATTGTGGTCGCCTTGACTGCGCAGAATACTTTAGGCGTCCAATCGGCCTTACCAGTACCCTTGGACTTTATCGATGCACAATTTGCCTCATTGAAAGCGGACTTCAGAATTGGCGCTGTCAAAACAGGCATGTTATTTAACGGTGCTTATGTAGAGAATGTGGTTAAAAATCTGAAAGAGGTAGACTTTGGACCTTTAATCGTTGACCCAGTCATGGTGGCTAAGGGTGGCCATCAATTGTTGGACCAAGACGCCGTCGACGCCATTCAAAACAAATTACTCCCTCTTGCGACCTTAGTCACACCAAATATTCCTGAAGCAGAAATCATCGCTGATATGACCATTGAATCAGAAACGGATATGTTGGCGGCGGGATTGAAGATACAAGGATATGGGGCTAAAAACGTGATTGTCAAAGGGGGCCATTCAAAAGCAGAACGGGCCAGAGACTTAGTTCTCTTTGAAAACCGGGAACAATTATGGCTGTCTAGTCCACGGGTCAATACAGAAAACACACACGGGACAGGGGATACCTTGTCTGCCGCAATTGCAGCCGAATTGGCTAAAGGAACTGACTTGAAGGACGCCATCATTATCGGCAAGCAGTTTATCCAGGGTGCTATCGCAGACGGAATCGACGTCGGCCATGGACACGGACCAACCAACCACTGGGCGGATTTGTCAGATGATATAGTTGTTGAAAGTGAGTAAAACATAGCAAAAAGGACCTAGACTAGGGAAAAAGTGCAAGCGCATAATCCCAAATCTTGGTCCTTATTTTATATGTTTAAAATTTATTACAGCCTAAAAGCCCAACACTTCCAGCATCTCTTGGTGAGATATGCTTTCATCTTTAGATTGATGTTGTGCCATTGCTTTCTCGTACAAGGTCATATCCATTTGCTTTTCTAGGTCTGTCAGAAGACTTGTTCTCACTAATTCTGAAACACTCAAGTTATTCAATTTAGCCATATATTGAATAAATAAGTATTCTTCATCCGTAACGCCAAAGGAAGATGTATGCATATTATAGCCTCCTGTGATGACTATTATTTCTGACGTCGTTTAACCACAAAATCATAGATGGTTAGGATTACGAGATAGATAAGTGTTGCGAGACTACCGATATTCATCATTTGACTATTTTGTGATACCATGCCATAAAGTAGAAATAGGGATAAGCAAAAACTAATAAAAAATCTTGTTTTAGACATGCCTAGCAAAATGATCACCTCTTCAATACACGAAACGCTGAATATTTTAGAATTTATCTAGCGCTTCTATCAAGGCATCCTTTAAAGAATGCCTACAAAAAATCTTTACCGCTAATATTAGCGTTATAATACCACATAAGATTATCACTTTCAAGTTAACGAAAAACTTCAATCTAGGTTTTGTAATCGCTTTTTTGGTAGAATGAAACAAAGACATTCAGGACGGGAGTGACAAGTATATGCGTAAAATTTTAGTGGCACCGGATTCCTTCAAGGGGTCCTTGACAGCTTTGGAGGCTTGCAAGGCAATGGCGATAGGCATTCGCCGAGCTCTGCCGGATGCGGAAATTGTGGAGATTCCCATGGCGGATGGTGGTGAAGGTACTGTCCAATCCTTAGTTGACGCAACGGATGGGAAAGTCATTGAAGCGGAAGTGGTTGGTCCCTTAGGTGATCCAGTAACGGCTAAATATGGGCTTCTAGGTAATGGCAAAACGGCCGTCATTGAAATGGCTGAGGCATCTGGCTTAGGCTACGTCACCGAGGAAACAAAGGATCCAATGGTGACGACAACATACGGAACTGGTCAATTGATTTTGGCTTGTCTTGACCAAGGTATTCAAGAAATTATTATTGGCCTTGGTGGTTCTGCAACCAATGATGGGGGTGCTGGAATGGCCCAAGCACTAGGCTACCAACTGATAGATAAAGCCGGCAATGAAATTGGCTACGGTGGTGGCGCCTTGGCTGACTTAGCAACCATTAAAGTTGACCAAGTAGACAAACGTTTAAAAACTACCCACTTTATCATCGCTTCTGACGTCAACAATCCCCTAGTTGGTCCAGAAGGGGCTTCAGCTGTTTTTGGCCCACAAAAAGGGGCGGATGAAGAAATGGTCGCTAGTTTAGACCATAATTTACAAGCATTTGCGGACATTATCCAAAAAGACTTAGGTAAATCAATCGCGGATACACCAGGTGCTGGAGCAGCGGGTGGTCTTGGCGGTGGATTCCTAGCCTTTACTGACGCAGAGATGAACAAGGGGATTGAAATGGTTTTGGCCTATACCAAACTAAAGGAAGCGGCAGTAGGCTGTGACTTATGTTTGACGGGTGAAGGGTGTATTGACTTCCAAACGAAATTCGGAAAAACCCCATATGGTGTTGCCCAGGCCTTCAAGTCGGTCAATCCCGATAAAAAGGTCATCGCCTTAGCAGGCCATGTTGGCAAGGGTATTGATGAGCTCTACACTGAAGGCATTGAGGCAGTCTTTGGCATTGCGCCAGGTGCTGCTAGCTTGGATGATCTGATTGCCAATGCGAAAGATAATTTAGCGTCTACTACTGAGAACATCATTCGCGCTATTTATTCATAGTCAAAAGTCCCTCTCGGATTTGTTAATCAAGGCAATTTTACATAGTTAATCCCACTTTCTTTTGGTAGAATAATGTAGCAATTAATGGAGTCACCGCCAATTTCTTGGCTGGTGACTTTTTTATGGGAATACAAATTTGAGGGGATTTACTTATGCATAAAATGAACATTTGGGTACGGCAGAACCTGCTCTTTGTGATTGCCGCAAGCTTGGCCACAATTGCTGTGATATTCGGCCAATTTGACCCGACCTATATCAAATATGACGTCTTAGTCAGTTTATTCGGCTTGATGATTGTCCTAGCCTTTTTCCAGACTTCAGGCTTATTACGGTGGGCGTCGATAAAATTGATCGACTGGTCCGGAAATAGCCGCGTCATCATCCAATCCATGGTCCTGACCTCATTCTTTGGATCATTCCTATTGTCCAACGACATCGCCGTCCTGACCCTACTACCGATTTACTTGAACATCCTGCGTCACCTACCAGCCTTCAAAGGCCGGGTGCTCGGGGCAGCCCTAATAGTCGTAGCCGCAAACTTAGGCGGGGTCTTCTTCCCCTTCTCCAACCCACAAAACCTCATCATCTATTCAACCTATCCAGTCGATTTCGTCAGCTTCATGTGGTGGACCCTACCCCTGATGGTCGCCGGCTTTATCCTTGTTATGGTCGCAACTTTCTTCGTAGAGAAAAGGGCAGCACACACACAAGTTGAGGGCAATGCAGTAGATAGGTCGATTGTTATTCAAGCGAGTATTGGCATGGTGCTTATGGTCACTGCTATCTTTGGCTTATTTAATATTTTTTGGACCGTGGCCTTTATTGTGGCCTATGTCCTCCTGACTAACTGGCGGTATTTACTGCAAGTGGATTATTTATTGCTACTGACTTTTGCGTCATTTTTTGTATTAGTCGGAAACATTACTGACTTAACACTTGTCCAAACTTGGTTGGCAGCTAATATTTCAAGCAAGGCCATGGCTTACCTAACAGGACTCTTGGCTTCACAAGTCTTTTCAAATGTTCCGACCACTATTCTGGTTTCACCCTTTACAGACCAGGCTCATAGCTTGTTGATGGGGGTTAACATTGGGGGCTTAGGAACCATGGTCGCTTCATTAGCCAATTTAATCGGTTTTACCATTATTCGAAACGCTATGTCCATGGATTCTAGGGCTTATTTCAAGATTTTCACCATCATAAATGTGATTTTTGTCCTGATTTTAGGCCTCCTTTTCTTCCCGTGGTAGTTTTTTCTCACTTTTTTATCATTATCCTTTAATTAAGTATTGCATTCTTGACCCTTTTAGTATAAATTAAAATTATATTAGAAAACGAAAGAGGCATCTCATTATGTTAAGCACAACGCAAAATAATAAGCATATTGTCATTATTATTATTGATTCTAGGACTTAGGGAATTCGGCAGCAGCCAATTTCATATGTCCTATTTGTGTTGAAACACTAGATGGGACCTAAGCTTCCCATTTAGGGAGGCTTTTTTTATTGGTATAAGCAAATTTTTAGTCTACTTGATAAAGGTTTGTATTGTTGGTATTTATTGGTAGGGTTTGATTTAGGAGGAAAATATGAATTTGAAGAAATTTGGTTTAACATTATTATCTGCAGCTACTTTAGCTGCCTGTGGTTCAGTGACACAAACATCCAACAGCTCCTCTTCTGCGGGGTCAGAAGATTCTGATACGATTAACATCGGCGGGGACTTTGGTTTAACTGGATCAGCATCTGCTTACGGTTCTTACATCAATGACGGTGCGACTTTAGCCTTCAATGAACTTAACGAATCGGGTGGTATCGATGGTAAGCAAATCAACTACATTGCAACAGATAACAAATCTAACGTTCAAGAGTCTGCCAATGAAGCCACACGTCTGCTAGCAGAAGAAAACTTGTCTGTATTATTAGCGTCAGATATCGCAGCCTCAACAGAAGCAGCGATTCAACCAGCTGAAAACGCGCAAGTTCCAATGATCATCCCTTCAGCAACGGTTGATGATTTAACATTGGATTCACAAGGAAATGTATTTGAATATGTCTTCCAAATTGCCTTCCAAATCTCTAACCAAACAGAAGCACTTGGCCGTTTTGCGGACGAGAAAGGTTGGAGCACGGCTGCCGTTTTACAAGATAACTCATCGGATTATGGTCAAAACTTAGCTTCTCAATTTGAAGAAGACTACTCAGGTGACGTTGTCATCAAAGAGTCATTCTTGTCAGGAGACACTGACTTCAGCTCAATCCTAAACAACGTTAAAGCCCAAGATCCAGACGTATTATTCATCGCTGGTTACTACCCAGAAGGTGGAGCCATCGTGAAACAAGCCCGTGAAATGGGTATCGATGCCGCTATCTTAGGACCAAACGGATTAGGTAACGACGAATTCATCAACTTAGCGGGTGCAGAAAACGTAACTGACTTCTACTACGCAACCATCTTCGTGACAGGAGAATATGGATCAGACGCAGCCAACGAATTCGCAGAGAAATACCGTGCGGAATTTGACACAGAGCCAGACTTGTTCTCAGCAGGTGGTTACGACGCAGCCCGCTTAGCAGCTGACGCCATCGACCGTGCCGGTTCAACAGACCCACAAGCCATCCGCAACGCCCTAGAAGAAACCCAAGACTTTGAAGGGGTAACAGGAAACATCTCATTCGATGAAGACCACAACCCAGTAATGAACTCATTCGTAGTAGGCTACACAGAAGGCGAAATCTCATCAGTAGAAGCCGTAACAGCTGAATAAGACCTACTTTTTTGAAAAAAGGATAACAAGACTAAGTTGGGCCAATATTAGTAGAAGAGTCGCGATGTTCATGTCGTGACTCTTTTTTGAGTACAGCTAATATTTCAAGTTAATTCTACACATAGCTTCTGAGACATTTTCACGGTATGAGAAAATCGATTGTTAGTCATAGGATGATTCGATCAAGTAGCGTATAATACATTATGGATCAACAAATCACATTGAAAATATATTTATATATAGAAAGAAAGTGTGGGACATATGCTAGAAGAAAATAAATATTATATCTATGCGGACCGGATTATCTTAGCGGACGAAGTTGTAGAAAAGGCTTATTTAGAAGTCAAAGATGGTCAATTTGGTTATGCAACGATAGAGAAACCCTTAAAAGGTGAGGTTAAAGATTACACGGGTTATACAGTGGCGGCTGGTTTAGTGGATACCCACATCCATGGTTTCCACGGGGCAGATGTGATGGATGATGATTTTGAAGCGGTTCAGACTATGTCTAAAGGCTTGCCATCGACAGGTGTGACAGCCTTTTTGCCAACAACCTTAACTTCTTCTGCTGACTTGTTGACTTCTGTTGCTGGAAAAATCGGTGACCACTACGAGGAAGCTGAGGGGGCGAAAATTTTAGGTATCTTCTTCGAGGGACCATGGTTCACGGAAGAACACAAGGGGGCGCAAAACCCAGCCTATATGGGTGATCCTGACTTGGGTCAATTTGAAATCTGGCAGTCAGCGGCCAAAGGTTTGATCAATAAAATTGCCCTAGCGCCAGAGCGGAAGACGGCTAAAGCTTTCACAGAAACTATCACGAAAGAAGGGGTACGAGTAGCCCTAGCTCACTCATCTGCGACCTATGAAGAAGCGACTGCAGCGGTTGATGCGGGTGCCAACATTTTCATCCATACTTATAACGGCATGTCTGGTTTACACCACCGCAATCCAGGAATGGTTGGGGCAGCGATGGCAACGGATGATACCTATGCGGAAGTAATTTGTGATGGAAAACATGTCCATCCAGGTGCAACCAAAGCCTTGGTGAAAGCCAAAGGATGGGACAAAACAGTCTTGATTACAGATGCCATGTCAGCGGCAGGTATGCCTGATGGCCACTACCAATTAGGCGAATTTCTGGTTATTGTAAAAGAAGGTGAAGCGCGACTTGAGTCAGGTAATTTAGCTGGGTCAGTCTTGACCTTGATTCAAGCGGTTAAGAATGTGGTTGAGTGGGACGTTGTTGACAGTGAGCATGCCTTGCGCATGGCGTCGCAAGTGCCAGCAGCCTCTGTTGGTTTAGAAGACCAAGTTGGTGTGATTGCACCAGGCCGTGCAGCGGACTTCATTGTGGTTGATGCTGATATGAACCTAAAAGAAACTTACCTAAATGGTGTTTCAGTATTTCAAGCGTAACCAATAGATATAAAAATGAATTTGTGCAGTGGAGCGACTTTCTGCGCACCTCCAATTTTAAGCACCAAGCTAGTTGACATGAGTCGACTGGTTTGGTGCTTTTTTTGTTTGTAAAAAGGCAAAATTCTTACAAACCTATCTAGTCAACTCTTAATGACATGTAATGTTTTATGACATAACTTGTCACAATTGTGAGCAAATTCGCCTTTTGACTAGATCAATTGGTAAAATTTTTTAACCTTTCAAAAGCTTGGTTTTATCGTGAAAACGAATGAAAATGAGATTTCACTGATAAAAATGTACTTGCATATAATTATTTTTCAATCTATAATTTAAACATCGATTAAAAAACGTTACATGAGTAACCTTGTATGTTATAAAATGTAACACAAAGCGTTATATCAGTATAGATAATCAGATAAGAAAATTAGGGGTGGAGAACATGAACCAAGACGCCAATCATCACGCTTTGAATTATCAAGCGTATGCCAGTGAAACATTCGAACATTTACACCGTCATCCAGAAATATCTTTTCATGAATACCAGACCAGAAAGCTTATACGCCAAGAACTAGAAAATTTTGGCTACACCGATATTGAAACAGATGTTGGTGGCGGAGGGGTGATCACCAGACTTAAAGGTGACAAGCCGGGTCCGACAATTGCCTTTCGGGCCGACATGGACGCGCTACAAATTCAGGAAGAGACAGACTTAACTTATAAGTCGGCAGTTGACGGGGTGATGCACGCTTGTGGTCATGACGCCCATACGACAATTTTATTAACGGCAGCGAAATACTTGATCCATTTGAAAGAAGAGATCGCTGGGACATTGGTATTCCTTTTCCAACATGCGGAAGAAGTGAAACCAGGTGGTGCCAAGTCCATTATGGCATCCGGCGCCCTAGACGATGTGGATAAAATCTTCGGCCTTCATGTGTCAGGCGAAAAAGCCTTTGATGGCACCATCTCTTACCACGAAGGGTTTGCGACCGCCAATTCAGATACCTTCGCCATCGAGGTCCACGGGAAAGGTGGTCACGCAGCTACTCCCCACCAAAATGTGGATGTAACCTTGACAGCAGCCTACCTGATCCAGCAATTACAGTCCATTATCTCGCGCCATAAAAACCCTATGGATCCTGGTGTTGTTACAATTGGGAACTTCCATGCTGGGAACGGGGTGGCCAATGTCATGGCCAACGTTGCTAGCTTAAATGGGACGATTCGGACTTATAATCCTGACTTACGTGCCCTTGCAAAAAAAGATTTATTCTCCCTATCTGAAGATATTGCGGCAGCCCACGGTGCTTCAGTTAAGATAGATTTCATTGATGGCTATCCAGCCCTCTACAACCATCCAACGGAAACGCAAACAGTAGTTGATATCTTTAAAGAAAGATTTGGCCAAGACATGGTCAATGAAAAGCCAGCTAGTATGGGTGGGGAAGATTTCGCCTACTACGTCCAAAAAATCCCGGGACTTTTCTATTTTATTCCAGCGGGTGCCCATCCAGACGGCGAGAATTACCCCCATCACCATCCAAAATTTGAAATTGACCAAAGATGTCTCATGTTGGGACTAGAAACCATCTTAACCATCGTCAATCATTATGTTATCGAAAGTGAGGTTGAAGCCTATGTTGAAAGCAGATATAGCGAGTACTAGTCGAATCGAAAGTGAAGTCAGCCAAGCCACGGCAGCCCTTTTGGCCAAATGGTTAAAACATGCAGCGTCTATTGAATCAGATGTTGTCCAAGTCCGGCGCCACCTACACAAAAATCCTGAATTGTCTTTTGAGGAGGTAGCAACAGCCAATTTCGTTTATATGGAATTGTTGTCAGCCAAAATCTTTGATATCGACCGGAATGTGGGGGATGGTTATGGAATTGTCGCTCGGGTCCATGGGTCTAAACCGGGTCCAACCATTGCCTTAAGGGCAGACATGGACGCCTTACCCATTACGGAAGAAACAGATTTACCCTTTGCATCGGAAAATACAGGTGCCATGCATGCTTGCGGACATGATATTCATACCGCAACACTTTTAGGAGTGGCTCAAGTCATCCAAGCCCACCGCGATGAATTTGCGGGCACGGTCGTCTTCATCTTCCAACACGCTGAAGAGAAGAAACCTGGCGGGGCTAAAGCCATTGTAGATGCTGGTTACTTGGCGGGTGTGGATGCAGTATTTGGTCTCCATATTGACCCTTCAAAAGAGGC
This sequence comes from Aerococcus sp. 150760013-2, assembly GCF_053627715.1. Taxonomy (NCBI): domain Bacteria; kingdom Bacillati; phylum Bacillota; class Bacilli; order Lactobacillales; family Aerococcaceae; genus Aerococcus; species Aerococcus sp. 150760013-2. The sequence goes on along the minus strand of NZ_JBSEYI010000004.1, from coordinate 25,014 downwards.
CGGCACTGTTGGATATTCGCTGGGTTATGGGTCAGCTGCTTCAGACGCCTTTGAAATCAAAATTCAAGGTCGTGGCGGTCACGCATCATCTCCACATACAGCCATCGATTCTGTGGTCATTGCTGCTGAAACGATCGCCAACCTACAAACTTTAGTATCCCGGGTGTCCAACCCCATTGAACCGTTAGTGGTGACTGTTGCGGGGGTAGACGCTGGTATGGGCGCGCCAAATATTATTGCCGATACAGCAACCCTTGTTGGCACAGTACGGTCCTCATCGCCAGAAGGTCGGGTCACAATCAAGAACCAATTCATTCAAATCGCTGAGATGACAGCAGCTATGCATGGTGGATCAGCTAGTGTGGATTATGAAGAGGGCTACCCAGCCATTCAAAACACCGCAAGCATCGTGACTGACCTAGTGGCCGCCATCGACTACTCAGCCGTTTTCACAGATGTTATCGAAAACACCGCCGCAACAGGCGCAATGATGAACGGCGAAGACTTTGCCTACTACCTTGAAGACACACCAGGTGCCTTCTTCACTATCGGTTGTGACTTCCTGGAAAAGGACAAGCAAGGTCAAGCTAGCTACCCTTTGCATAATAGTAGATTCGTCGCCAATGAAGCTTGTATTCTAAACGCTATGTCACTATTTCTGGTGACTTTAAGTCAATATTTAAAGGTGGTGCCTCATGATTAAATACCTCAGCAAACGATTATTACTAATTGTGCCAGTTTTGTTGATTATCTCTATCTTAGCCTTCGCCATGATTCAAATGGCGCCAGGTGATATTGCCGATTTATACCAATCACCGGATGCCACTCCTGAACAAATAGAAATGATTCGGGAAAACTTGGGTTTAAATGATTCAATTGTAGTTCAATATTGGCGGTGGTTGACCAACTTATTTACAGGCGACTTAGGTTTCTCCTTTAGAACGAGAACGGCTGTTACAGGTTTAATCGGCGAAGCTCTCTTACCAACTTTACAGTTGATGTTTGGGACCTTGATTGTTGCCTATATTGTGGCTATTCCACTAGGAATTTATGCAGCTAACCATAAAAACACCTGGGTTGATCATTTGCTGACGACTTTTTCTTTTGCCGGTGTATCTATGCCTAACTTCTTCTTAGGGATGCTATTGATTTATTTCTTCTCAGTTGAATTGGGCTGGTTACCAATTGGGGGTCGGGAAAACTTATCAGGAGATATGACCTTCTGGCAGGGTCTTTCCTACTATGTATTGCCTACTCTAGTATTGGGGGCTTCTTACTGTGCCAACATGACCCGTTATGTCCGGTCAACCGTCATTGGCATTAACGAACAAAACTATATGCGAACAGCAGTTGCTAAAGGGTTAAAAGAAGAGGATATGATTAAGCGTCATACCTTGCCAAATGCTTTAGTGCCGATTTTAACCGTTATGGGGTCTGATATTCCCCGTTTAATCGGTGGGGCAGTCGTAACTGAACAAGTATTCCGCTGGCCAGGGATTGGGTCATTGATGATGGCGTCTATTAATGCACGGGACTATCCAGTCATTATGACCATTACCTTGATATCAGCCTTTGCTGTATTGGCATGTAACTTATTGGTAGATGTATCTTATGCGTATGTAGATCCGCGGATTCGCTACGAATAAACATGACAGTGCGAGAAGATGCCAAGATGATTCCTTTCTTTGCGTCGGCTTTGTACATTGAAAAGGGATTAAAATCGGATTCGAGCCTCCAAAGAGAACTGTGTTTCAGATTAGGTTGTTGCTGACTTTGTCAGCCACTGCCCTAATCTTCCAACGTTCTTCTCTTTGCGTCGGCTCTTACACCTTAACAGGAATTTAGGAGGGGAAAGAGATGGCTGAAGACCACTTATTTAAAGCGACTTATGCGAGTCCAAAAGATTTTATGGATCAACATATGCTTGCCCGTGAGACACAAAAAACAGATACAAGCATCAAGCAAACGGGCTACTGGACTATTATTTGGCAGCGGTTTGCCCGCAACAAGGCGGCTGTATTTGGCCTAATTTGTTTTATGATTTTATTAGCCGCAACAGTATTTGCGGGGGTAATTGCCCCTTATAATCCAGATGAAATAGTAGGTGGGTTTCTAGAAGCACCAACTGCTACCCACTGGTTAGGGACAGATGAAATTGGCCGGGATGTATTCTCTCGTTTACTATACGGGGGCCAAGTCTCTATGTTTGTAGGGATTGTATCGGTATTGATTTATGCAGCCATTGGGACCAGTTTAGGTTTACTAGCTGGATTCCTAGGTGGTGTATGGGACTTTGTGATCATGCGTTTAACGGAAGTGATTATGTCCTTCCCTTATTTCCTAGTAGTCCTAGTTGCAGTTGGGATTCTTGGACCATCTATTTGGAATGTAACGATTGTGATTGGTTTATTTGCTTGGGCACCGCTTTGTCGGATAGTCCGGGCAGAAGTGATGAAACTAAAAGGTGCTGATTATATTCAAGCAGCCGTTGCTTCTGGTTATTCAACAAGCAACATTGTCTTTAAGCAAATCGTTCCAAATATTTTGTCACCAATTTTAGTCAATATGACTTTTGGGATTTCAACTTCTATTATCACAGAAGCTTCGCTTTCTTTCCTAGGTGTAGGGGTTGTACCACCTACTGCCTCATGGGGGAATTTGTTGACTGCAGCTCAGTCCCTATCGGTATTAACCATGCAATCTTGGCGGTGGATACCAGTTGGATTGGCCGTATTCTTAGCCGTTTTATCCATCAACTTTATTGGTGAAGGCTTACGTAGCGCAGTTGAAGGTGAGATATAAGACTGGGAGGAGGGAAAAACCATGAAAGCAAAACGATTATCGCTAGTTATCGCAACAGCGGCTACCTTAGTACTTGCGGCCTGCGGTACATCCAATGATAGTTCAGTGGGTCTAACGACTGAAATCCAAGCCCAAGAAACAAGCACTACTGACAATACACTGGATATTGGGACAACTAACACCATTTCCGGCTTTAACGTTTTTAACACCACAGACGTTGCCGGCCAATGGATTCAACGGTTCATGTACCCATCATTACTAGACCAACCTGAAGCAGGCGTGTTTGAACCCAATGTCGCTTCAATGACAACAGAAGACAACTTAGTTTATACCATCACCATAAAAGATGACGTTGTTTGGTCAGACGGGACCCCTTTTACAGCGGATGATGTGGCCTATAATTTCAACGTCATCGCCAATCCAAATGTTGAAACTTCTAACTCAGCCAATCTGAAGTCTATCGAAGGGGTGGATGATGCTGGTAAATTAGCGGAAGGAACTGAAACCATTTCCGGTGTTCGAGTCATTGACGACAAGACCTTAACCATTACCTTGAAAACACCCACTGACCCAGCTTACGTTTATGAAAACATTGCCTTTAAGATTATGATTGCCCCTAAGCATATAGTTGAAAAAGAAGACATCTATAACCTGGGTTCTTCTGAATTTGCCACAAATCCGACTGTTTTTGCTGGCCCTTATAAATTCGTGAAATATGAGTCAGGGTCTTATGTCAAGATGGTGGCCAATGAAAGCTACCATAAAGGCAAGCCAGCTATTGAAAATGCCATCGTCCATATCATGGATTCAACCGGTATGGTGATTGCCCTTCAAGCAGGCGAATTAGACATGACCGCTGGTGGTGGGATTGCCTTAATCCCTATTTCAGACATCAAATTCCTTGAACAGAATGAGGACATCTATGTCGAATCTAACTACGGGACTTCAGTCCAGTTTATGTATATCAATAATGAAAAATTCGATAACGCCACTTTCAGACAGGCGCTTTTAGCAGCCATTGACCGCGACCGGATGTCAGACGGCTTATTGCAGGGGGAAGGAGAGGTTATTCCAACTACCTATACCTCAATTTCAGCCTATAAAGATCCTGATTTAGATCCAGTGGCCTATGACCCAGATCGTGTCAAAGAATTGCTAGCAGAATCAGGCTTCGATACTAGTCAAACCATTAAATTGGCCGTTCCAACAGGAAATGTTACCCGGATGAATGCCGCCAACCTGATTGAGCAAGACTTAGAAGCTATCGGACTAGATGTCGTGCAAACATCAGCCGACTTTACCACCCACGCGGCCAATGTATCAGCAGGTGACTACGACCTAGCTATGATGGGGTTAGCCCTAAACGTTGACCCAGACCAAGGCTCTTATTGGTCATCATCAGGATCAAATCAAGTCAACATCAACGATCCAGAGCTTGATCAATTAATCAACCAAGGCGCATCACAAACAAGCTTTGAAGACCGGTACGAAACCTACAAGGCTATCCAAGCGCGTTTCCAAGAACAAGCTTACCTAGTGCCACTGTATTCTGACTACCAATTTACCATTCAAACCACCGACTTAAATGGTGGTATCCAGCCATTCTGGTTCGGATCCCTGACAGATATTCAAGAATGGACCTTCAACTAGGCCACAGAAAGGATTTGATCCACATGCACAACGACAATATACTCGAAGTTAAAAACCTCAAAATTTCCTTTAAAACCCTAAACGGCGTCCTACCAGCTATCCGCGACGTATCCTTCTCCTTGAAAAAAGGGGAGACACTGGCGATTGTTGGTGAGTCTGGATCAGGCAAGTCTGTATCTACCAAAGCCATTACCGGTTTGTTGGCTAAGAACGTGACCAATATTGAAGGTGGCGAAATCCTTTTTAAAGGCCAAGACCTTTTAAAAGCCAGTAAGTCCGACTTAACCAAGATTAGAGGGTCTGAAATTGCCATGATTTTCCAAGACCCAATGACCTCGCTGAACCCAGTAATGACAGTGGGCATGCAAATTGCTGAAGCCGTAATGGCTCATACCAAAGTCAATAAGGCAACGGCCATGCGCCGAGCTATTGACCTTATGGGAAAGGTAGAAATTAAAGACCCAGAAACAAAGGCCTACCATTATCCCCACCAATTTTCAGGCGGGATGCGCCAACGGATCATGATTGCCATGGCCCTTGCTTGTAAACCAAAAATCTTAATCGCGGATGAACCAACGACAGCACTAGATGTGTCTGTTCAAGCCCGTATTATTGAATTGATCAACCAATTAAAAGATGAATTCGACACCTCAGTTATCTTTATTACCCATGATTTGGGCGTCGTGGCCAATGTGTCCGACAGAGTAGCTGTCATGTATGCCGGCCGAGTTGTTGAAACAGGGACTACTAATGAAATCTTCTACCATCCGCAACATCCTTATACCTGGGGCTTACTAGAAGCGACCCCAACCTTGTCGACAGAAGACGACAACTTGTATACCATTCCAGGTAACCCACCCAATATGGCCAAGTTGGCGGCGGGTGACCCTTTTGCCCCACGGAACCCTTACGCACTGGATATAGATTTTGTAAAAGATCCACCCATGTTTAAGGTCTCAGAAACGCATCAGGCTGCAACATGGTTGTTAGATGAGCGAGCGCCTAAAGTGACGCTACCAGTAGATATTCAAGCGCGTTATGTGGTCTACCAAAGTATTTTAGATCGGGCTGCTGCTGAAAAAACGCAAGCGGGCCAAGGGGCTACTAGTTCAGCTTACGGACTTGCAGCCTTTGAAAATGCCGACTCAACTTACGGGCCATATTTATATGAAGAATTAGCCGAAATTGTACCGGTTTATGAAAGTTAGGAGGGGATTTGATGACAGATATTGTGTCAGTTAACCATGTGAAAAAGGTCTACGCTGAAGGGCGGGCGGAAGAAGTAATCGCCGTAAACGACGTGACCTTTAGCATTAAGGCAGGGGAAACCTTTGGATTGGTAGGAGAATCAGGGTCCGGTAAGTCAACAACAGGGAAACTCTTGATGAAATTAGAAGACCTGAGTGATGGTGAAATCAATTTTTTAGGTCAAGATATTACCCAAATTAAAGGACGCCGTGACCTATTGGCCTTTAGAAAAGACATCCAAATGATCTTCCAAGATCCCTTTGCCTCTTTAAATCCTCGGATGACAGTGGGAGAAATTATTGGTGGGCCAATGCGGATCCATGGTTTGGTCAAAACAAAACAAGAACAAGAAGCTGCTGTGGCCGAATTAATGGCTCAAGTTGGCTTAGACCCACTTTATGCTAATCGGTACCCACGGGAATTTTCAGGGGGTCAATGCCAGCGGGTTGGGATTGCTAGAGCGCTTGCCCTAAGACCAAAGTTAATCATTGCGGATGAAGCTATTTCAGCCCTTGATGTGTCCATTCAAGCTCAAATCGTTAACTTGTTGAAGGAATTGAAAATCGCCAATGATTTAACCTATTTATTCATTACCCATGATTTGTCTATGGTCAAATATATTTCTGACCGGATTGGTGTCATGTGCCAAGGGCGGTTGGTTGAAATCGGTACAGCTGATGAAATCTATAACAACCCCTTGCATGACTATACCAAGTCCTTGTTATCGGCGATTCCAACAGCTGACCCAGAGTCAGAAAAAGTTCGTCAACGCCTTCACTATGACGGCTTAGCTTATAGTGAGGATCAATGGGCAGACTGTAGCTTAGTTGAAGTGGCCCCTGACCACTTTGTCTACTGTCATCCAAGTGAAGTAGCCGGCTACAAAGACCAGGTGACACCAGCTTTGGCATTGGTATAAATATAGGCGCATACGAAAAAGGTGGTCTGGAATTTTTCCAGACCACCTTTTTAAGATTTTTCACGACATTATTTTCTTATTGAAGGAATTGTTGTTCTTCAACACTGGTAGTTTTTGCGAAAGAATATGGACTGTTTTCTTCTATAGTATATTCTTCTACAGTGGTCATTTCACCAGTGGCAACATCCACTCGTTGCAATTGGCCTGTTTTGCCATCTGCAAGGGTTTGGAAAATATAGCCATTGTCAATGTAGTAGCTAGGGTCTTGTTCAAGGTCTGACTGCCATACTTGGTCAAAGTTTTGACTCTCCATGTCGTAAGCGTAAATACTTAATTGACTAGGATAGCTACCGTAGTCATTCTCCACATAATTATTGGTTAAGACAAAGATTTTATCTTCAATAATCATCGGCATAAAGTCAGTTTCACCAGCTTGTTCTTCTAGAGTACTTACTAGTGATGACGTGTCCATGGTTTGTTTGCTACCATTTGTTGGATTGATAATCTCATAAGTAGTTGGAGAGATATAGTCTTCACTGTCTTCATTATTTGTTGCTGCTATTGGCAACAAGTGGTACTTAGGATTCCGGTTTAAGCCATCAACGCTTCCTGAGTACAATTCATAACTCGCATTGTCCATGGTAGTGGATTCCGTGATTTCACCATTTTCCTTGTTTAATTCAAAAGTTTTTAAATAATCGGCTTGGTCGTAGTCTTGTAGGAATGCGTATACCAAGTAAATGGTCGTGTCATCTTCAGCGATGGATATCAGGCTGTTACCAGTCCGGTCCGCTTGGTCTAACTGATAAGGCGGTTTGGTATAGGTCCAGTTGCCCTCATCATTTTTTTGAATCAGCGTCAAGTCTAACTGGGCTTTGTTATCGCCTAGGGGGGTATCAGCCTGCCATAATTGTAGGGCGTCATTCTCCAAAACCAATCGGGAATTGGACAAGTTTGGCCGGTCGAATAAGGAGAAGTTTTTGTAGACCGCATCTTGAACTTGGGCGCCAAAAATACTGTAACTGCCGTTGATCGTAAGACTTAGCGCGTCGCCTCGTCTCGATAGGGGGATCCAATGAATTGAATTCTGATCGTCTTCACTTGTTATATAAAGGCTCGATGGTTGGGTTTCTTGCCCGCTAACTCCAGGGTTTACACTGGTCACCTTAACAGGTTTAAAGGTGCCGACCCCAAGCCAGACGAATAAGGACACGCCAACAATTACCACTAGGAAAATAAGTGTCAGCCAGTTTTGTTTACGCATTTTCATCATAATGCCTCCTTTCTTAAACACTGACATAATGGTTCATCAACCATGACATCATGTAACCGTTGATCATATTTGCGGCATAAATGAAGACTAAGACGATAATAGTCCCTTCAGTCGCAGTAAGTGGCATAGTGAGTGTTGAAAAGCCCATCAGGTAGACAAGGGCAATGGATACTACCCAGTAAATGACGATTGTTAATAAAGTCCGCGACCAAGTGTAACCTTTCGTACTAAGTAAAATGATCATGCTATTCATTAAGGTGAATAAGAACCATAGGCCACCACCATAAGTTACGAAGGTTTGTCCCGGGTGAGGCGGGAACAAGACTAAACTCGTTTGCATTTGGGTTGCAAGTTGAATCAAAACTGGTGTCGTGGTGTAGATTTCAGCAAACATGATAGAAAAAGCGGCGTTTGCAACATAGAATACGCCCAATTGTAAAATCAAAATGCCAGCCATCATGATCAAAGTAGAGATTAGCTTGGCGTAGGCAATCGGTGCCCGGTTTCCAGGTAGGGTTAACAATCGGTAAATAAAGTTTCCCTGAAAGTGCCAGTCACGAATCCAGGAAAAGACCGAATAAGCGAGTAAGGCAAAACCAGTGGCCCCAATAATCATGGTAAAGGCCATGCTATCGTCAAAAGCTGACGCTAAGTTGGTAATAGGGAAGGGGTAATCTGTGGTATTTCCGGATGCAATCGCCATATAGCTTGCCCTGACGTTTCTAAAAACCATGATTCCTTCAGTCACTAATACAAAAGCAATCAGCAGGGAATAGAACACTTTCGCCCGTTTTAATTCATCCGTTATTAAATTCAGTAATTTTGTCATTAGCGATACACCTCCCACATCTTATCGGTAATCGACTTACCTTCTTCTAAACGTAAATCTTCCGTATAGAAATCTTGAATAATCCGGCGGTCTTTTAGCATGATTACCCGGTCCACCAAAGTTTCAATCTCATTAATCTCATGGGTTGAAATCAAGACGCCACGCCCAGCCATCAACTTACTGGTGAAAACATTGGCAATCTCTTCCCTAGTAAAGATATCAACCCCAGAAAACGGTTCGTCCATGATGAGATAATCCGAGTTTAAAGTTAGACCTAGCAGTAAATTCACCTTAGCCGTATTCCCCTTAGACAAGTGTGAAATCTTTTCATCAGGATTTAAATTGAAGAAAGTCACTAAGTCTTTAGCTAAGACTGGATCATAAGTATCATAGTATGTGGCCATATAATCCAAAGCTTCTTGAATAGTCATCTCTTTCACCACGATGATGGTGTCAGGAATGTAAGAAATCCGGTTAAAATCATTAAAATCGATCGGTTTACCATCAATTAAAAACTGACCAGAAGCGACTGGGGTTAACTTCATCAAACCATTCATCAAACTCGTTTTTCCAGACCCATTCTCCCCAATTAAAGCCGTAATTTCTCCTGGTTTAATAGAGAAAGATACATCCTCGAGAATTTTCTTCGCCCCGTAAAATTTATTCACCTTTTCAATCTCAATCATCTTGTTCACCTCGTTTTTGGAAATATTCTGTCATGTAAGTGGCAATCTCATGCGGGTCCATATTCAAGACCTGGGTCGTATCATAGAAGACCGCCATGGCCTGCTCCAAAGCATCACGCTTTAATTGTTGAATAATCATTTGGTTTTCCGTCACTCGACTTGGCACATTGGCTTCTGACACAATAATCCCTTCTTCCTCTAATGATTTAAACGCCCGCTGAACCGTATTAGGGTTAATCTTGAACGTTTTGGCGATATCACGACGAGAGGGCAACTTATCCCCAGCCATCAATCGGCTAGCAACAATTTCCCCCTTATAATGGTCGGCTAATTGCACATAAATTGGCGCCTGCTTATCAAACACAACCATGAAGACCCTCCTTTCAAAAATGCTTTAACAAAAGTGTGTTAGTCAATTAATACACTTTTCTTATCTGTATTATATGGTTAATACACTTCAAGTGTCAATAGCAGGATTCTATAAAAATCATTTAATGATTTTTATTGGCAAAAAGGGGATAGGTTGACAAGCGTATGTATATTGAGGGAGGGTTGTTGCTATACAAATCAATTCGCTACTTAAGAGAGCAGTCGTGTATAAAAGTTCAACTAACGCAGATTATTCTCTTACGTTCTATTGCAGTACTTTTCTGACAAAGCATTGACAACGTTTGTCCACGGGTAAAAGAAAACAGACTTAAGGAAATGATTGAAAGGTATAGTTAATTTTTACTGGAATAATGATTACACTTAACCAAATTAAACATAATTATTTAAACATAAATTAGAATACTATTAGAATTCACTTGACTTTTTAATTTGAACATTTTAATATGAGTGTAATCAAGTGAGAGACAGTAAAGATTAAGAGATAGGATCAACATTTACAGAAAGTCTGTGGTTGCTGCGAACAGACAATGTCCCCTATGAAGACACGCCTTTGCTTAAATGACACTTAGTCCGGTGGCACCGTTATAGCTAGACTAGCGGATAAAGACTAGTCAATGAGGTTATAAGTGTGAACTTATAATGAATTAAGGTGGGAACACGTTTCGGCGTCCTTGATCCAGTGATGGATTGAGGGCGTTTTTTTTATGACATTTTACATTTTAAAGGAGGGGCAACATGGCAATATCTTACGTATTACAACGAATTTCATTAGCAAGAGATTATCTTGAAACAGTATCAAATGCAGGTTTCCAATTAATTGATTTGAATATGGTGGAACCATTCGATGGGGACGGCAAAGCCGAATATCCAAGCAACATTGTATTTGAAAAGGAAGGGCAATTATATGCCATTCGTAGTGACTGGACTCGGTCCATTTTAAATTACATGAAGACTTACGACCTGAAACAAGATAACTTCGCTTACTATGGTCCGATGGTGAGAGACCACCAATCAACCTACCAAGCAGGGGTTGAATTAGTGGAGCCAAGTGCTAGTCAAATGGCCAATACCATTGAACTACATTTAGATTTCGTTGAACAGATGAGCCAAGCTTCTTTCAATATGATTGTTGTAAACAACGAAGAAATTTTAGATAAATACATTGAAAAGTTTGCTTTTGGTCCTGAAATCAAGGGTTATGTAATTGAAAAGAACTTGTCGGCTCTAGGTAATAACATTGGTAAAGACCACTATTTCTACCAATTGATGGCTAAACCAGTTTCAGAGCAGTTTGATCTAGTGAAGAATGACTTTGGTGATACGAACGATATGGCCGTGATTCATTTGTTGAAAGAGACACTTGAAAAACGCAACACCAAAATGGTGCTTGATTTATCATTCCGGTCGCCGCAAAAATACTACAACGGCTTTTATTTCCAAGCATTTTTACAAGGAAATTCTAAACCTATCTTCTCAGGTGGACAGTACGCTAACGGCTGGTTTGGTATTGGATTGAATTTATCTAAAGGAGGATTTCTATGATTACTGTGGCTTTATCAAAGGGTCGTGTTTACAAGGCTTTCAATAAATTTTTAGCAGATAAGGATTTAAATGACTATGCGGAGGCCTTGACAGATAGTGGTCGTGATCTCTTCCGTGAGGTTGGCGGGGTTAAATTCATTTTCGCAAAAGGAAAAGATGTCCCTACTTATGTGGAGCAGGGGGTTGCGGACCTCGGTGTTGTAGGTTCTGACACGATTGCCGAAAAGTTGTTCAATGTCTTGAATGTGTCTGAATTGCCATTTGGTCAATGTCGACTAGCGATTGCCGGGCCTACTAACTTGGATGAATCAGATATCAAAGTGGTGGCAACATCATTTCCAAATATTACCCGCAAGTACTTTAACCAACAAAAGCAAGATGTATCGTTAATCTTTTTAAACGGTTCGGTTGAATTGGCACCGATTCTAGGCTTGGCTGATGCGATTGTGGATATTGTCCAAACAGGGACAACGTTAAAAGAAAATGACCTAGAGGAGTACAAAACTATTTTGCCGGTACAAGCACGACTGATTGCCAACAAGCAGTCATTCTATACGAAAGAGAAGAAAATCTACAAGTTTATGCAAGAAATTGAGGTGGTATAAGTGGATGTAGCAGCATTTCAAACGGCATTTAGCACAAAAATTCAAGAGACAGTAGACCTAAACCGGTTGGTGGCTGTGCAGGAGATGATTCAAGCGGTTCAGGCTAGTGGAGACCAGGCAGTCATTGACTATACCAACAAGTTTGATGAGCAGGTTTACCAAAATGCGGCAGATTTCAAAGTGTCAGCTGAGCGGTTGAAGGCGTCTTGGGACAACTTAGACTCAGCCTTACAAAGGGCGTTAGAAACGGCTAAAGACCGGATTGAGACTTATGAGCGCGGTGGTTTACATCCGGACCGACCAGGGGAAGAAATTTCCTATGTTTACAACGCTTTAGATAGTGCAGGATTTTATATTCCTGGTGGGAAGGCCTTGTACCCGTCAACAGTTTTGATGACGGTTGTGCCAGCCCTTGTTGCGGGGGTCGAAAACTTGGTAGTGACAACGCCTGTTTTCACGGAAGAATCAGTGACTTTCGCAGCCTTATACTTATGTGGGATCCGAGACAATGTGTATGCGATTGGCGGGGCACAAGCCGTTGCTGCTATGGCTTACGGGACGGAAACGATTCCTAGAGTAGACAAGATTTGTGGTCCAGGGAATGCCTATGTGGCGACTGCCAAACGGTTGGTCAACGGGGATGTATCGATTGATGCTATTGCTGGGCCGAGTGAAATCCTCTTATATGTGGACGAAACGATTCCGGTTGATGCCATTGTTTACGATATTTTCGCCCAGGCGGAACATGACCAAGACGCTCGGACTTTCCTCTTATGTGAGTCAGAAGATTTTCTTGGCAAAATAGCCGACCGCATGCAAGTTTTGTTGCCGAGCCAAAAAAGAGCGGGCATTATTGAAGCTTCAGTTAAAAACAATCACTATGCAATCTGTGATACGAGAGAGCAATTGATCGCCGTATTGAATGACATTGCACCAGAGCACGTGTCCATTCAACATACAGCTCAAGATGAGATTGTTGAACAAATCAAATACGCGGGTGCTGTTTTCAAAGGCTACTACGCCATGGAAGCTATTGGTGACTATGTGGCAGGGCCATCGCATGTCTTACCAACTGGGCGGACTGCCCGGTTCTCGCATGGTTTAACCGCCAATGATTTCCGGACTTCACATGCCATTATTAATACATCAAAAGCCAGCTATGAAGCTATTGGGCCTGCTGGTCAAGCGATTGCTGAGGCTGAAGGATTGGACTGTCATGCTCAGTCAATTGCCATTCGAAAGGAAGGGTAAGCTATGAAAACCGAGGATTATTTAAAAACGATTGAAGTGAATCAAGACGGGGACGCGGTTATCATGAACCGCAACACCTCTCCCATTCGTCCCTTGTCAGATCAAGACATTGTGGATGCAGTCTTGGCCACCCCTTTTAATCAGTATCCTGAAGACGAAGAAGCTAATTTCATTGCGGCGTATGCAAATTACGCCGGTCTTAATCCAAAGAATGTGGCCGTTGCTAACGGGTCAGATGAGTGGATTCAGAAATTGATTATCCAGTTTGGTCGCGAGGGTGTCTTGGCGGTTGATCCTGATTTCTTTATGTACCAGGATTATACCAACCAGTTGGGCTTCCCCTTTTTCCAGGTGGAGAGTGAAAAGGACTTTATTTTTGATTTAGACACAATTATCAGCGCTTTAGATGAATTTAAGCCGTCTTTATTCTTCTTGTCGAACCCGCAAAATCCTACGGGTCAGCAGTTTTCTGAAGAATTTTTACAGAGATTGGCGGATGAAACGGCAGGTCGGGATATGACTTTTGTGATCGATGAAGCTTATATTGAATTCGGCCAGGACTATCAACGGCCAGATAATGACAACGTCTTATTTATCCGGACCCTATCTAAGATTTATGGGGTAGCGGGTTTACGGGTTGGTATCGCCTTTGGGCAAGGACCTCGTTTCGATAAATTGAAGGAGATTAACCACCCTTATCCTATGAATAGTGTGTCACTAAACCTTGCCAGCAAGCTGTTTGAGGATACCAAGCGACTAGATGAGTGGGTGAATTACCAACGCGATATCAAGCAAGAATTGCAGGAGGCTTTTGACCAGGTTGCTGATCTAGTCACTGTGATTCCGTCCGCAACGAATTTTGTGTTTATCTTTGGCGATTTGGTCCCAGATTTAGACCAGCATTTAGCGGACAATGGTTTCGTTGGCCGTAAGTATGCAGATGGGAAAATGGCAAATGCGGCGCGATATTCGGTAATCGATTCAGCTGAATATCCCAAGTTAAAGGCAACAATCAAAGCATGGAGGGAACAAATTGAAGATTAAAGAGCGGAATACCTTAGAAACGCAAATCAAGCTGGGCTTGGCTAAGGCGGATGGGTCTGGACAAACATCCATCAATACTGGCGTGGGTTTCCTTGACCACATGTTAACCCTATTTACCTTCCATTCGGGCCTTGATTTATATGTTGAAGCCAAGGGGGACACTTGGGTTGATGACCATCATGTCACTGAAGATATTGGGATTTTACTTGGTGAAGCTATTCGGGGCCTTTACCAAGTCCAACCTTCATACGAACGGTACGGATCATATTTCCTGCCCATGGACGAAACCTTAGCCCGTGTCGTATTAGACTTATCGGGCCGACCAGTCTTAGTTTATGACGCCAACTTTTCAGCTGAAAAAGTGGGGACCTTTGATACCGAACTTGTCAAAGAATTCTTCTACGCTGTGGCTATGAACGCTCGCATGACCCTACATATTGACCTATTGAAAAACGGCAACACCCACCACGAAATCGAAGGTATTTTTAAAGCATTCGCCCGCGCCCTAAAAATCGCTTTGAAAGAAACAGACGGCGGCGTCCCATCCTCAAAAGGATTGATTCAATAAGTCAGGGTGTTTTGATCAAGAATAAGTAAAATAAAATCATTTTTACAAAAAGGAGGCAATTATCCATGGAAATTATCCCCGCTATTGACCTGATTGATGGTAAAAGCGTTCGCTTACAACAAGGTGACTATGACAAACAAGTCGTCATGCCAATGTCAGCAGCCGAAGCGGTGACCTACTATAGCCAATTCCCACAGGTGACGAGAATTCATGTGGTAGACTTGATTGGCGCTACTAAACAAGCGGCTGTTGAAGGTGACACTGTTGAAGTTTTAAAATCTCTAACTGATATTCCTTTAGAAATCGGTGGCGGTATCCGCGACTTAGAAACTATCGATTTATACGATAAATTAGGCATCGACTACTTCATTCTAGGTACAAGAGCCATCATGGATGTGCCTTGGTTAAAAGAAGCTGTCGCTAAGTATCCTGGCCGTATCTATGTTGGTCTAGATTGTAAAGATGAAGCGATTTATATCAATGGTTGGAAAGAGGCATCCGGCCGCTACATCCAAGAATACCTTGATGAAATTGCCGACTTAGATATTGCCGGAATTATCTATACTGATATTTATAAAGATGGCATGGAAGCCGGGCCTAATGTAGAGAAGACGGGTCAAATCCAACGTATCACCAAACATCAGGTTGTTGCTTCTGGCGGTGTGAGGAGCCGGCATGATTTAGATGCCCTCCAAGCACAAGGCGTAAACCAAGCAATTGTCGGGAAAGCTGCACAGAATCCAAGTTTTTGGGAAGGACTGTAAAAAATGAAAAAAATTATTCCATGTTTAGATACGCGCGACGGTAAATTAGTCAAAGGTGTTCACTTTGTAGATGTAAAAGAGTTAGGGGACCCCGTTGATTTTGCCAAAAAATATTCAGACGCAGGTGCTGATGAATTAGTCATCCTAGATATTACGAAAACGACTGACGGTCACCAATTACGTACGCAAATGATTGCGGATGTAGCCAACGCTATTGATATTCCATTGACTGTTGGTGGGGGAATTGCCTCCGTTCAAGATATTCAAGACGCTCTTGATGCAGGTGCCAGCAAAGTCGGTATTAACTCAGCGGCTGTAAAAAATCCTGACTTCATTAATGAAGCGGTAGCCAAATTCGGTTTTGATGCGGTAACGATTGCCGTAGATATGGCTTATGATGAAGCGAAAGGTGACTACTATGTGTACACTAACGCAGGTCAAACGCAAATCGACATTAACGCCCTTGAATGGTGTAAAGAGTGTGAAGAACGCGGTGCTGGCGCCTTACTAATCACTTCAATTGATACTGACGGTGCCTACACAGGTTTTGATATGCCATTCTTGAAATTGGCTTCTGAGACCGTTTCGATTCCAATTATCGCTTCAGGTGGTGCGAGCGGTATCCAAGACTTCATTGACTTGTTCCAACAAACAAACCTAGAGGCAGGACTTGCGGCATCTATTTTCCACAAGGGAGAAGTAGCGATCGAAGATTTAAAAGCAGCACTTATCGCAGAAGGGATTGACTAGTAAATGACAGCAATTGATTTTGGCAAAAACGGTGGGCTTGTCCCAGCTATCTTGCAAGATTACCGGACAAATCAAGTCTTAATGTTGGGTTACATGAATGAAGAAGCTTACGAATTAACAGTAAGTGAAGGCGTAGCTTGGTTTTATTCACGTTCTAAAGGACGTCTTTGGAAAAAGGGCGAAACTTCAGGCAACTTGCAAGAAGTGGTAAAAATTGAGGTGGACTGTGACCAAGATACCCTATTGGTACAGGTACGCCCAACTGGCCCAACTTGCCATACGGGTAGCCAGTCATGTTTTGGGGATGATTTCTTCAACTTGAATATCCTTGAAAAAACGGTGGTCGACAAAGTGGGCAATCCTAAAGAAGGATCGTATACGTCTTACTTGATGGAACAGGGTTTGGATAAGATTCTTAAAAAATGCGGGGAGGAAATGACGGAAGTCGTGATTGCCGCGAAAAATGCCCAGGCCGGTCAAGGAAATGATGAATTGGTATCTGAAACCAGTGACTTACTTTACCACCTGCTAGTTTTATTGGTTGAAAGAGGCCTGTCATTAACAGATATTGAAGCAGCCTTAAATACCCGCCACGGCCAATATCATACCTATTCTGTCCGTAAAGAAATCGAAGATTATTAAGATAGAATGAATTATATTAGAATTGTATTAAAATTGTTGTTGACACTTATCATAAATTTTAATATACTGATGTCAGTAAATAAAACAAGTTGATGCGTTGAGAAGTAGAAGTAAGTTAGACGCTTGTGCACAGAAAGTACCGATTGTTGAGAAGGTATGACAAGCCCTAATTGAAAAGTAGACTTTGAGCTGTAGATGCGATCCACCTAAAGGGTGGTTGAGTGTTTACCGGGTGCTGCCGTTAAAATGCCAGTTGATCGGATGAATGTCCCGTCAACGTGAGTCTAATAGTCTAACCAACTATTAGAAAAATTAAAGGTGGTACCGTGCAGAAAGCGCCCTTTGACTTAACCAGTCAAAGGGCGCTTTTTTTATTTACTAAAAACTTAAAAATATATGTAAAAACTAGGAGCAATAAAGATAAGACGAATCAAATTGTCACTAGTAAGCCATATAACAGACTTGTAGTAGTGATTAGGAGGATTTTCAATGACATTATTAGCAGATTTAAAACAAGCTCCCACAGCGATCATTCCCGCTTGTGGTGACGGCCATACTTTTCAAATGTTAGCCAACAGCAAGGCACCAGCCATTTTCCTATCTGGTCAATTAACCACAGCATTTAAGCACAAAGAAAAGGACGTGAGCCAATCGCGTCCTTTGTCTTTGGTCAATTTCAATTAATAACGGTATTGAGTGCTGGCACCTTGAATAAAGAATTGTGTTTCTTCAAAGTGGTAAGTGATTTTTGAATAGTCGAATGGTTTCCCGTTATTTAAATGGAAGATCGACTCTGTTTTTAAACAAGGATCGCCTTCACTTAAATTTAAATGGTTAGCATGCTCAGCCTTCAATTTCCCAACCCGCAAGAAGTGGTCACCATAGCCAATTGGCATTTCCAGATCTTCTGTAATATAGTCGAAGATGGAATTCGATGCAATTTCTTCGCTTAAGTAAGGGATAATATCCTTGTCAAAATGAGACTCTTCCACACAGAAGGGGCGACCTTCGATATAGCGGATGCGCGTAACATGGTAGACCTTTGTTTTTGCTGGGTCGTCAATTTTTAAATTTTCTACCGCTTCATCAGTTGGGGCAATTAACTCAAGGGATAAAACTTTAGAATCGATTTTAAATTGGCTCAAGGTTGAATTAAACCCACCTAGGTTTAATAGGTTGATATAACCCTTACGTTGATTACCACGGACATAAACGCCAGAACCACGTACTTGGTAGATTAACCCTTGTTTCTCTAAGTCATTTAAGGCAGATAATACCGTATTCTTACTCACTTGGTAGTAGTCCACCATTTCTTGGATACTGGGTAACTTATCATCTGCATTTAATGCATTTTCATTGATGTAGCGGACCAACGCGCCAGCTACCTCTTCGTATTTAGCCATATATAAAGAACCTCTCTCTTAGGAATTTGATATATTATATCATGAAAGCTCTTACATATGCAAAAAGTTAGGGTATAAAAATGGATACCACCATATAATCCAAGTTTCTCAATTTTCCTTTATCATTTATATAATAAAAAGATAACAGGTAGCCATTGACTTAAACTTTGTGTTAGTATTTGTTACTTTGCATATATAAGCCTTCGGATTACACTTTTCCTATCATTCCTCAAAAGCAGTGGGAAACTCATCAGCCAAGGTCTAATGGCTTGGCTGACTATTTAATCTATAAGGGCCGAAGTCCAAAGAATGAATAGTCAGACCATCCTTTTTCACTGCTAAGGTATGCTAGGAAAGCTCCAGACTTTGGCTTAATAACGTAAGTTAACGATAGAAGCTAATAAATTTTAGTAACGTGGTTACTAGTACAAGCAAATATTATTGATGCAAAACTCAAGAACTAGCGAAAGCACATTGCACATTGATGATAAATAATCAATATATAAACGTGATTGTTCGCTTTCACAGGTAAAAAGGCGTATCATTTAGCCTAAGATACAGAAGGCTTTGAAGCGTTTCTACTATAAAAAGGAGAAATATGATGACTATCTATGATTACACTGTAAAAGATGCTAATGGGCAAGATAAAAACCTAGCGGATTATCAAGGGGACTTGTTGTTGATTGTAAATACAGCAACTAAATGTGGACTAGCGTCTCAATTAGAAGGACTTGAAGACTTGCACCAAAAATATCAACGTGAGGGCTTTAAGGTACTTGGATTCCCTTCTAATTCATTCATGCGAGAACCTGAGGATGGTAAAGGGGCTGCAGAAGCATGCGCACTAAAATTTGGCACCTCATTTCCTATGTTCGATAAGGTATCCGTAAACGGACCTAAAACAATACCATTATTTTCGTATCTGAAAAAAGCATCTGGTAATGGTCTAGTAAAATGGAATTACACTAAATTTTTAGTAGACCGACAAGGCAACTTTATTAAACGGTATGCCCCAACAACAAAACCCGCAGATATTGAAGCAGATATCCAAGATAACCTGTAGAGAATAAGCGTCTACAAATCAAAAAGGAAGACCTGTCAAAAGTAGATCTTCCTTTTTGTGTATGTATGGGTAAAACAAGTCAATATAGTTTAGAAACCACTTCGCAAATAGGTTTCGTGATCTGCCATCACTACAACTATTTACGCCAGTACTGCGAGCCTGAACGATTTTTGTCTCACCTTTTGCGGTCCAGTGGCTTTTAATTGGCTAGCACTCCTGGGAGTTTAGAAAAACACTAGGTATTTTGTTTATCTGTAAATATGAATCATTATATTCTAGGTTAGTGAGCCATCATTTCTTTCTTGTAGTCAAGTCCATAATCCTGTGTAAAATACTATACAATGTTTTACCGGTCACTCATTGATCAAACTTAATATATTTTATTGTAGAACTGAGCCATTCGTCATGGAGGTCCATAAGGACAGCTCCGATTAATCGATTGGCAGAAGTTCGGTTGGGAAAAATCCGAATAATCTTTTCTCTTCTGCGGACTTCCTGGTTCAGTCGTTCAAGAAGGTTGGTGCTTTTTAGCCGATTGTGACCATTTCCGATAACCGTGTATTGAAAGGCATCTTCGAAGCCATTATCCAATGTTTCGCAAGCTTTTGTATATTTAGACTGGTCGATATATTCACCGACTAAGGCATTCTTAGCTGTTCGAGCGAGTTCAATATCCGTAAACTTAAACATCGCTTTTACTGCTTCTCTAAACGGTTTTGAATTCTTTTTTGGAATGGAACTGAAGATGTTTCTTAAAAAATGGACCTGGCATCTCTGCCAACTTGCGTTGGTAAATGACTTACGAATTGTAGACACTAGGCCTTTATGGGCATCAGAAATGATGAGTTCTGTCCCCTGTAGACCGCGTTCTTTTAAGTATTCAAAGAAGATGGACCATGTGTCATCACTTTCTTCATTTTGGATCATGAAGCCAATGATTTCACGATCACCACCTTCTGTTATCCCGATCGCAATATGGCAGCTTTTAGAAAGCACTCGATGGTCCTCACGGACTTTTATGTAGAGAACATCAGTCATCAGATAAGGATAACTCGTACCTGAGAGTAAACGGTTCTGCCATTCGTTGACCATCGGGTCTAACTGCTCAGTCAGGCTAGAAACAAAAGATTTCGATACCGATTTTCCACATAGCTCTTCAACAATCTTTGAAACTTTACGTGTCGAAACGCCTGAAACATACATCTCAAGCATTGAAACGAGCAGTGCCTTTTCATTTCGCTGATAACGCTCAAACACCGTCGGTGAAAATTCACCATCACGTGTTCTAGGCACTTTTAATTCGAGTGTGCCCACACGAGTCGTAAAGTCTCGCTCATAATAGCCATTTCTTTGACTCTGACGACTTTCTGAACGTTCATAGTCATCGGCTTGAATATATTCTGTTCGTTGATTTTCCATCAATTGGTTGAAAACAGTGGTCAAAATTTTTTTAGAAACTTCATCTTTTACCGAATGTTCAATAATACTTTGAACCTCTTCGTTGTTCAGTGTAAAATGTACTTGGGTCATGTAACGTCCTCCTGGGTATGTCTTTGTGGTTAAAAACATTGTACCGTAAAAGGGCTGTTACATGGCCTTTTATCTTTTACACAATTATATGGACTTTATCTCTTTTTCATTTATACACTTCTTCCAAAATAACATAGTTCATTAAAAAACCATATTATCATACTTTTTTGTTTTATTAACAGTTAGAAAGGGCTTGAAAATTTTCACTCAAGTCCTCAATTCTAATGTATTTGTATTCATTTTTATTATCTAATATTTAATTTTTTCTTTCTCAACAAAATTAAGAATTAGATTAAATTGGTTTTGAATCAATCTCGCTCCTAAACTCTTTTAAGTATCTTAAAGCAATCTTTAGAAGCCCCATCAAGGGAACACCTATTATCATACCCAAAATTCCCAGCATATTCCCAAAAAATAATACCGAAAATATTACAAGAAGTGGGTGTAGCCCCACTGAATGGGACATGATTTGTGGAGACAGGAATGCAGACTCAACTTGCTGGATGACTACAATCAGCATTGTAACCCAAAGTGCCATTATGGGACTTTCCATAAAAGCAAGTATAACTGGCAAAACCCCTCCAATCCATGGACCAAAGTAGGGTATTATATTTGTAATCCCAGCAACTAGACCTATTGTCAGAGAATATGGCACTCCAATAATCCAACAGCCCATCCCCGTTAAAATACCTACAAATCCAGCCACTGTCAGCTGTCCTTTTATAAAGCCTCCCAACACCTTATCCACCTCTCCGCCCAGTTCTTTAGCCTTGGCCAGTCTTTTTACAGGTATTTCTCCAGTAATTGCCTTCATTATCCTATCTTTATCCTTAAGATAGTAAAATGTAATTATAGGAGTTATAATAATATCCAGAAAAGTCCCAGTATATGAGACAAATCTATTGAAAACTCCTCTTAATGAATTTCTAAGAACCTCCCCAATATTCTTGATCTGTTCATCCAAATTTAAAAACTCCTGAACCCCTTCAGGAATGAAAGGTATCTGTCCTGACTGGAGCTCTCCCACAATTTTTTCAATAAACTTCAATATATTTGGAATTTCATCTATAAATACCCGCAAATCCCCTGTTAGTCTTGGTATTAAGGTAGCAAAAGCTATGCTGAACAAAAAAAATAAAAGAACAAAGACAATTAGGATTGCCCATATCCTATTGACTTTGTTTTTTTCCAGAAGTTTAACAGCAGGATTCAATAAATAAGCTAGAACTAGTGCATAAATAAATGGATTTATAATATTCCTAAGTGGATTGTATATGTATGCAATGATAACAATCCCAAGCAACACAAGCCCTATATCAAATAATTTCTTCTTTTCTGGCATGACAATTTTCATTTAATCCCTCCTCTTAAAATCAAGTATTACTCTTCAATGCTTTTGTTTATTTATTCATTTAAAGTTCCTGAAACCCTTGATTTAATAACACAAACTGCACCCATCACTATTATGACACCTTCCCCGGTTGTATGCCAGACATATCCTCCATGACGAATACCATCTTCACCCCAGCCTAAAGCAGCTCGTTCAACCGCTTGTAAAGCATAAACCTGATATGGACGCATAATCATGTGTCTTCGGTTTTCTTCATCTTGGGCTTCATCAATAATTAAATAGTCTCCAACTAACTGATGAGCCATTGGAATCATTAAAAAGTGTTCAATCACTTTCTGCCAGTCATTGATTGGATTATTATCAGCATCTGCCCACTGAAAAACAAAACTTTTGTTAAAGTCATTAATAGATTTTGGTGCCGCAAAATAACGAGTGGCGACTTCCGACATAATAACCATCATTTGAGAGAATGCCATGAAATTATTGACAAATTCTCCATCTCGATAATAACGTTTAAACTGTCCAAAAGCTTCGTCTAAAGATTTATCTGTTCGCTTTTGTTCAATATTAATTAACGGCAAGCCATTAATTAATAAGACAACATCAAAGCGATTCCCATTTTCACTCTCCACTTCTCGAGCAATTTGATAGCTCGAGTCACCCCCACGAACTTGAGATTTTTTAAAAATTGTTAACGTAATTTGTTGGCGAGTTATACCAGGATGATCATCTCGGTAAATTCCATCAATTTTTCCAGTTGAGCCTTCCATCGCTAAGAATTTGGCTGCTTCAAAACTATTATCAATTTGTTTTACCTTTGCCATGACTTGTTCGAACTCTGCATCACTTAAAGGAACTCCTTCTAATTGATCAACGTTCATTCGATTTAATTCATGACGCCAATTCTCAACTAAGTGATTGACCGTTACGCGTTGTTTATTCCCATCTAAATGATCAGGTGCTTTCCATTTATATTTTTCTAATTCACGCACAAAGCGATCTTGAAATGCTTGTTCTGATGATGTTTTTTGTTGCATACAATTTCCTCCTTTCTAAACAAACATATCGTTTAAATAAGCTTGTTTTAGTTTCTCTAGCTTTTCTAATTTACTCATCTCTAATTTTTCTGCTTCATCTAATTCATTAATAAATAATCCAATTTTCTTGATCTCTTGATTATCAATTTTATCCTCCATTTTATTGAATGGAACATTAATATCTAGATCTAAAACTACCGGACCACTAAACTTTACACCCCAATTAAATCCCCCAGTAGCTTTTCTTAAAGTTTCTACAAAAAATATATATTCTTCTTTCTCTAAATCGTTATTTATCAAAACCCTCATGATATTTGAGGTAAAATAGTTTTCCTCTTGCAAGAATATAGCCTCAGGGTTATCTATTGAAAAACTAATGCTTGGCGTATTAAATATTTTCATCTTATTTCCATGATAATCACGAGTTTCTTTGTCGATACGGGCATATATACCATTATTCTCGGTGGTTGCTAAAATATAAGGTATATTTCCACCTTTTAATGATGTTTTTGCTAATCTATTTCCACTTAAAACAGTTGAAAACAGTGGTCAAAATTTTTTTTTTAGAAACTTCATCTTTTACCGAATGTTCAATAATACTTTGAACCTCTTCGTTGTTCAGTGTAAAATGTACTTGGGTCATGTAACGTCCTCCTGGGTATGTTTTTGTGGTTAAAAACATTGTACCGTAAAAGGGCTGTTACATGGCCTTTTATCTTTTACACAATTATATGGACTTTATCTTTCTTGTGCGATTTCTGAGCCAGACATATCAGTTGGATAGTATGTTGGCCAGTGGTCTGCTTCTTCAAGAAGGGCTTCTTGTGATTCGCCACCCCAGTAAATATGGTAGTGTCCTGTTTCAACGGGTGCAATATTATGGTCTGAGAATTGCACGTATTTGTAGTCGCCGGCTTCCGGGTCGTTTGTTTCAAATAAGAAACGAACACCACGATTTCCTTTTTCATAGGTTAAGATTTCATAACCAACATAGTTATACTCGAATGTCTTGCTTTCACCGGCCACAATATATTCAATTGTATTGTCAGTAATGTTGATATTATCGACGTCAGTTTGGTAACCAGTTGTGTAGTATTCTTTATACGCTTCAGCGGTCATGCCGTCGTTTAATTTAGATTTGTAGTCAAAGACTTGGTCTAAGGTACCGTCTTCAAGGAATGGGTAAACAGATTGCCATTCACCTGCATAGTCAGATAAGGTACGGTCTGCTACATCAGCATCTTCAAAGTAGCCATTGTAGACTGTTTGTTCAGTTTCTTCTTCAGCAGTTTCTGCGTTTGCGGCTGGTAGGTCTGTTGTTTTTTGCAATGAAGTTAGGTTTTCCTTCATTTACAAGCTGTCAGCTAAGGAAACCTAGGTATTGATACCTAGGAGGAATTAGCGAAATAGACAGCTCTTTTTGTTGATTTTACTAGGTTATCGTTTATGTTTCCTCTAAATAGATAGTATAATGTATTTTAAGAGAAAAGAGGTGATAAGATGCAGTTAACGAAAACGATTAAAGTGCAATTATACCCAAGTGCTAGTGATATTGAAAAGTTCGAAGAAACTCAACAACAGTTTTTAAACGCTTGTAATTTTGTTTCGACATATATCTTTGACCATGACTTTGAATTAGGTCAAACGACTTTGCACAACGCCTTGTA